>CBDTVJ010000086.1:0-11608 GCA_965363655.1 uncultured Halieaceae bacterium
CTTGGGGAAGCCAGAACCGTGTGGACGAGGGCGACGACGATGTGCTGGCTTTAAGTTTCTCCTGGCAATTTGGCCAGGCACCGGACCCATGACACGGAGGGCGGGCCGCCCCTTACAACGGCGAAATATCTGGCCTAACACCACCTTTTCCGCTACATATAAATACCACCAGTAACAGGCACAAAAGGAGCTGGATAAATTGGCTGATAAAGCAAGAAAGAAAGGTTCCCTGCTGGGCGTGGAATTGTCCGAAGAAGGGCGTCGTGAAGTACTGGAAGACCTTTTTGTTTTTGGCAAGGAAAACCAGCGACCCTTCCTTAACCGGATGGCCGTTTTACTCTTCCTGTCCACCGTAATAGCTACGTGTGGGCTGTTGGCAAATTCGGCGGCGGTCGTTATCGGCGCCATGCTCATTGCGCCCATGATGCGGCCCGTGATGTCAGCGGCCGGCTCCATCGTAATGGGATGGCCTGACCGCCTGATTGAGTCGCTGGTGCTCGTCGCCGTCATGGCCGTTGCCGCGATCGCAATAGCTGTAGGCATCGGCCAATTCGCACCCGACATGGTGCATATTCCCGAACAGGTTATGTTTCGGACCCAACCAACATATTTTGACCTGATCATTGCCCTGGCCGCTGGTGCCGGTGGGGCATACACCATGACGCGCAAGGAGTCGAGTGCGATTCCAGGCGTGGCGATGGCGGTATCACTGCTGCCACCACTGGCTTCCTGCGGCATTCTGCTAGTGTTTACGGAGAACGACCTGGCGCTTCGCGCATTTATCCTGTTTGTCACCAACTTCTTCGCCATGACCCTTGCCAGCACGGTGGTGTTCCTGGTGTCGGGGGTATCTCCAGAGGATACGCGCAGGGAATCTGCGAAGTTTATCGGAACATTGATATTCGTTTTCACAGTGTTGGTGGCCGGTATTTCCATTCCGTTGTACTACTACAGCGAAACGGTCTGGTTTGATGACCAGTATGAAGCGGCCCGCTCGGGTATTTTACAGACCTGGCTACAGGACAATAATCAACGGCTGCTGGACTTCGAATTGGATGAAAAGAACAAGATTGTATTTTTGACTCTAACCGGACCCAAGCCACCCATCTGGCTCGATGACCTGCACACGGATTTAAAACGCGACATGCAGGAAGATGGCCTGGAAGGCGATTTCGAAATTCAAGCCAGCTGGACCAGGTCCGTACAGATCAACTGGCCGCCCTCTCCCGCAGGGGAGCTGGCGCCCAAAGAGATCATTAAGGCTGCTGTAGAGAAAAGGGAGTTGCTGAAGAGCAAGGTATGGGGATGGAAACGCACACACTACATTGGCCAGGTGTGGAGCGGCAGTGACAGCATTGGTGACTATACAGTAGCGTTTTCCAAGGATAACAAGCTAAGTGTGAAGGTCAGTTGCCGGCAGCTGAAGTCAGCCTTTCACGTTTCCCAAGGCTCCCTCGACATTGAGATAAAGCCATCCATGTGGGGCGATTGTGAGGGCAACCAACTGGATGCCATGTTCGTAAACGATCTCAATAGGGTAGTCGATTACCGGGTAATAGATGACAGCCTGGTGCTGGAACTTGGCAGTGGTAACGGCGCCATGTTTTTCGCCCCGGCCACCCAATAGCTGGAATGCGCAAAAACCCAATAGCCTCCCTATTCTTGTTACCAGATTTCGTCGAATATCGACCCCTCCCGGATGGGCCGGCCGAAAGCCAACTGCAGCGCCCAGAAACCGTTGTCGGTGCCGCCCAGTGACACCATGAAGGGCCCAACTGGAGTGCGTCCGCTCAGGGTGACAGCCAGGCCCGAGATAAGCCCGTCATCTGCAGAATCGGTGCGCCCGTCGACCTCACCTGTCGTCAGGCGTAATCCCGCGTATAGAGCCTGATCAAAGAGCTCCTGTATGTCCGCGATGCGCCAGTTGTAGTTGCCACCTGCCAGCCAGTAGGCATCACCGCGTAACTGGTGCAGCTCCATGCCCGGAAAGCTACGTATACCACCGATGCGATAGCGCCGATAGGCCGGTAGATCACCGTTCACATCTATACCACCTGCGGCGAACACATTCACTGTATCACCGCGAAATGGCAGTACAATCTGTGCCAGGGCCTCCGCCATGCTATAGGACTCCTCCCCGCCGAACCATGTGTTGGATTTCAGGTAGCGCCCCACCAGCAAATTACCGCTGCTCGCCAGGCCGACCGTATCCCTGGTGTCATATTTGGCCTGCACCACAATGTCGGACTCCTGTGTATTGGGGGTTTCAGGCAGGAAATTGGCTGTCCCGGTTCGCAAATTGACCTCGCTCCAGCCATGCCGCAGGCCCACCCGCATCTGGGCACGACTACCCATATTCACACCCAGGTCAACCTGCCCATAGCTTTCCGTAAAATCATACTCGGCTTCCCGGTCACCATCGTCATATACGTCCTCGTAGTACTTGTTGAAGCGCAGATAGGGCTCTATAAAGAAGCGCTGGTGAGTTTCGAGGGGTTGGTAGATGCCTGTTTGAAGCTCGAGGTCGGTTCCAATCTGCACCGCGTTACGCCATTCGCCGCCCAGAGAATTTATCCACACACGCCGGTGCTCCCCCCGCAGCACCAGGGCCGTGTCGCCCTCGTTTGCCGCGGTAAACCCCAGGTCAAAAGTGAAAAGATTAGGTCCCCAGTATTTCTCCAATGGTTGGAATTCTACCGTGGGAAAGGCGGGGTTACCCGTGATCCGGTAGCTCACCTCCTCGAAATCCCCCAGCAAAAAAATCCGTCTGGAGTCCCGGGAAATATCGTCAGGCGTGACCTCTGCGCCTGGCCGGGTAGCGCTGATAGTTTGCTCGACATACTCTGGATTCACCTGTTCGAGGCCAACCACCTTGACGTCGGCAACTTTAATGGGGTCCAGGTAATCGCGATTGACCCGGGATCGCCACAGGCGATACTCCTCAGGAGAAACGGAGTAGCGCGCCAGCTGCGCAGATGTGGCCAGGGCTGCGGCCTTGCCCAGCGGAATGGCGTCCGGCACGCGCGCGAAACTCCCGCTGCCTATGTCTCCCATCTGCACCACAATGCTGACATCCTGATCGGTCAGCGTGGCCAGCTGAGCGTTCGAGTTGGCATCGATCATCACATCGAGCGAGCGCGCCGCCAGAGCAATAGCCGAGCCCAGATCAGCGGCTGTAGGCTGCGGAGTCACAAGTGAAACTGCGATGATTACGTCCCCGCACATTTGCCTGCCGACATCGACTGGCACGTTGCGCACCTGACCACCGTCCGCAAGCACCTTGTCACCCAGGATGACGGGCGTGAACGCTCCTGGTACCGCCATACTGGCGCGCATAGCGACTGACAGGTCGCCATTGCCAAGCACTACCATCTCGCCAGCGACCATGTCAGTTGCTATCGCACGAAACGGGATCGGCAACGCATCAAAGTCATCGATATAGCGCGCACTACCGACGAGCCTCCTGAGTAACTCGTCGATATTCTGTGTATTGAGGAAGCCGCCCGACTCCGATATCTTGCCGTTTTTAACGCCCACTTCGATGTTGTTGGTAAAGGGCCTGCCCTGCAGTTTGCGCCGAATAGGCATCCCGTCGCGATCACCTCTACCGCCGACAGTTTCGGACCAGTCAACGGCCAAAACCTGGGCTTCGATTTCCGCTGGGGGTACACCGGCTGCAAAGGTAGCGCCAACCAGGGCGCCCATACTGGTTCCCGCCACGCAATCTATCGGAATACGCAATTCATCCAGTACACGCAATACGCCGATATGGGCGGCCCCCTTGGCGCCACCACCTCCCAGGACCAGGCCAATTCTGGGCCGTGAAAGGGCCTCATCACCCGTGGTCTGGGCGCCCACGGTTGAGGCGAGCAGGAGCGCGGCAATCACAAGCAAGGCCACAATGGGCACTTTACGATTCGATGTCATTGTGAATACCTCCGTTTTCAGTTCCTAGCATAAGGCAGCTCTGATCTGTTTATGAATCATCCATTTCGTGCAAGCGCCTTCCCGGATTGGCACTAACGAGACTTTATTCATAATAACCAAATTAATGGCCTGTGGTGTAAATGCCGCCAACCCAGCTCATCAGGCAGATCCCATGCCTGTCTGACAGGGTGTTAATGATAGTGCACCGCACCAAACTGGCATTGGACTGAGCGCTTTTCGCGACTATGCCTGTCTTATTGAAAACTCCGTACCGGCGGGCTGCTGGAACAGGCGCAAGCCAAACTCTGGAACAATAGCCATCAGGTGATCGAAGATGTCCGCCTGGATATCTTCGTATTCGGTCCAGGCGGTGGTGGCAGTAAAACAGTACACTTCAATCGGTATGCCCTGGGGGCCCGGTGACAGATGCCGTACCATCAGGGTCATATTCTGGCGTATCTTCGGATGTTGCCTGAGGTAGCGGTAGGCATAGGCTCGAAACGTGCCTAGATTGGTAAGGCGGCGCATATTCACGGCGGCATCCCGTTCCGCCGCCGTCGCCCCAGCCAATTCCCGGTTGTAGTCGGCCAGTTCCCCCTCCTTGCCATCCAGGTATTCTTCCAGCAGCAAAAAGCGCTTACAACGCTCCACCTCCTCCGCCGTCATAAAGTGGACGGACGCGGCATCCAGGTACAGCGCCCGCTTGATGCGGCGCCCTCCGGAAGCCGACATGCCCCGCCAGTTCTTGAAGGAATCACTGATCAGCCGGTGAGTGGGAATAGTGGTGATGGTCTTGTCCCAGTTTTGAACTTTGACGGTGTGCAAGGCCACGTCCACCACATCTCCGTCCGCGCCAAACTGGGGCACCTCGATCCAGTCTCCCACCCGGACCAAATCCTGCGCTGACAATTGAATACTGGCCACCAGGGACAACAGCGTATCCTTGAACACCAGTAACAATACCGCGGTCATCGCGCCAAAACCGCTCAGCAGCAGTACGGGAGAGCGATCCAGCACCGCGGCGATAAAAAGCACTGTTCCCACGATCATAACCACCAGCTGCACAAGCTGGATAAAACCCTTGATCGGCCGCTGCCGGGCCTCGGGATTAGACTCGTAGATATCATTGACCGCATTAAGGATCGCGAGAATGGTGAACGCCGCCACCATAAACAAATACGCGCTGGTCAAGTTCAGTACGTGGTACTCCAGCCACTCATTAATGCTGGGCAGAAAATCCAAACCCACGAGTATAATGGCTACAGGTAACAACTGCGCCAATTTTTGACCTACGCGGTTGTTGACCAGGGCATCACCCCAGGCATGAACCGTGCGTTTCGCCAGCGAGCGCACCGCTACCCGTAAAAACCGGGACGCGACGAAGTAGGCAAGATACGCAGCCAGCAGCAGAATCGAAACCACTACAATATCCGGCAGGAGTGGATGGTACTTGGCTAGCTGCTCTATCATTTTCATCACTTAATCTCTGGTGGAGGCGAAATTCCAGCATGCCCAAGCGGCGGCGTAGTCTCAGGCTGCCGCTAGTTTGGATAGCCCATAGCTGGTGTAGTATAACGCGCTATGCTTTTCACTTTACGCCAGTTGCTATTTGCCAAAAAGAGAATCTCATGCGGTTTCCAACACGCCTTCTAACAATGGGAGCGGGATGCCAGTTTGTGGACATTGATGTGACACGAGATCAGGGCAAAGGAGACGAGGAGACAAGGAAGTTTAGCCTGGCTTTCAAGGGGCCGCGTATCTACCTTGGTTACGGTTTCTGATCAGCAGGAACTGGCCGGGTTAAAACCAGGGGTTTTATTCCCGCATAACGCTCTTCAATGCGCATCGAGTTGTTAGAACCTCTGGCGCCACTGCGTTGGCAATGGCGCCTGAGGACGCGCAAATTCCGTTACAAAGGTTCGTAACTGTACTTCTGGCCACCCAGCGCCGCTTCATACATGAGGCCGCCTTTGGCAACGGTAAAGATCGCCATGCCTTTGCGGTAGCCGCTCGATACCGTCGATGCGTCGTTTTTGCCGCCACTGGCGCCAGCGGATGTGCCACCACCGGTATTGGCTTCGGCGGAAGCACCGGCGGTGAGCGCTACAGCTGTCGCCTGTGCGCTGAACTCGAAATTACCTGAGGTAAAGTCATTCAGGGCATTTTCACTCTCGAAAAAAATGATCTGGCTGTAGGCCTGTCCACCCAGTTGCAGGCCCACGGTTACCTGGGTCATTTTGGAATCACCGATGGCTTTACCCTGTTTATAGACCTTGCCCTTGCCGTGGGCGCCACCGATACCAATGCCCGCCTTACCAATCGTGGGGAAAAGAGCATAGCCGTAGCTGTTGCCAAAATAGGCGCCGCTCTCACCGGCATCCTGGAATGTTTTGATGGACTCACTGTACTCATCCGCCCAAGCGAGATGTCCCGATAGGCCGAACATGAGTGCAACTAAACTGGCTTTGAAGAATGTTTGCATGGCGTAATATCCTGTGTTGGATCAATGATTGTTTAACTAGCGCCTTTGGGCGCGGCCCAAAAGCCTCAAATACTTTAAACCGCGCCAAGGGCTTGCGCTTTACCGCGGGCTTCGAGCAGCCGCTGAATATTGACCGTATCTCAGCTGGGCGCATTGCCACCTAAAGCGACTTAAACTATAGCATTTATTTTGGTTTTATTACAGCCACGACTGTTGGCTATGGCGATTTTAATCCGAGAAAAATTGATCCAAATTCGTAGCAATTTTGATCTCTATTGGCAGCTTAATTATGACAGGAATTTTGGTGGCGTGGTTCGCTGAATGTCGACCCCCGCTCCATCGAAATCAATACCGAGATGGGGATTATTGCCCACGCCCCCGAGCTGGCCAGCGACCTCGCTAATGCGGCGGAGTAATCCTTGCGCGATGTGGCCTATGTGGTCGAGTTAAAGCCCAACGGCTCCCTGCAATGGCGTGCCAGTAAGGAGGAAGGTGAGATAGTATGACGTGCTATAATTTTCATATTACGCGAATTACTAATTGCCATAACGGAGAGTCTCATGCGTTTTCCAACGCTCCTTCTTACACTATTCATTATACCGGCATATGCATCTGCATCTGACATAGCCAGGCCCAATACAGTCGCCGACTCAATTTATTACGGTGGCGATATCATCACAATGACAGGAGAAGCTGCACAGTATCCACAGGCGGTGGCGGTCCACAATGGTGCAATACTGTTTGTTGGCAGTAAAGACCAGGCAATGGAGTATAAGGAAGAGCAGACCGTGATGATGGACCTTCAGGGGAAGACGATGATGCCCGGCTTCATTGAACCCCACTTACACCCGACAATTGCCGCCATAATGTTACCCAATGAAATCATCGCGCCCTATGACTGGGTGCTGCCTGATGAAACGAAAAAGGGCGTTCAGGGTCACGACGAGTATATAGAGCGTATTACCGAATCAATCGAGAACAATGCGCAAGGCGATCAGGTCTACTTTATTTGGGGTTACCACCAGCTATGGCATGGCGAACTGTCGCGGGATATCTTGAACGAGATTGCGCCGGACAAGGCTGTGGCCGTCATACATCGATCTTTTCATGAAATCTTCCTGAACGATGCCGCTATTACTGCGTTGGGCATTGAAGAGGCCGACTTTTTGGGTAATCCACAGGTTGACTGGAAGGCAGGACATTTCTATGAGGGTGGCTGGTTGGCGCTGGTGCCCAAAATGGCGCCGGTATTACTGGATACCACGCGTTACCTGAAAGGCCTGAGCATGATGACCCAACTGGTAATTAAGAATGGTATAACCACTATCGCCGAACCGGGTTTTCCGAGTTCCAATTTCGATACCGAGTACAACTTGCTGAAAGTAGAAATGGACAAAAATCCACCGTATAGCGTCTATTTGATTCCCAATGGTACGCAGCTATTTCGTATGAAGGGAGGCAATAAAGAAGCCCTGGCTTTTACTGAAACCCTGGATAAAAAGTACAATACTGAGAACATAAAATTCCTGCCAAAGCAGATCAAACTTTTTGCTGACGGTGCTATCTATTCTCAGCTGATGCAGATGCAGGAAGGTTATACAGATGGCCACCATGGAGAATGGATGACCCCCCTGGACCTGCTTAAAGAGCAGCTAAGCCTCTATTGGGCTAACGGTTATAAAATTCATGTGCATACCAATGGTGATTTGGGTATTCAACGGGTTTTGGACTTCAACGAGGCCGATCAAAAGCTAAAGCCACGATCCGACCACCGTTTTACGCTGCATCACATGGGATACTTTACCGACGATCAGGCACAACAAATTGCTGACCTGGGCATGGAAGCATCAGTAAATCCCTATTATCTATGGGCTCTGGCGGACAAGTATTCCGAAGTTGGCCTGGGTAAAGAGCGCGGTGAGAACCTGGTTCGCTTACAGTCCCTGGCGCAGAGAAACGTTCCCATCTCATTTCACTCTGACTTTTCCATGGCCCCTATGGAACCGCTCACACTGGCCTGGACTGCTGTTAATCGCGAGACCTCACAAGGCAGTAAATTTTCCCCGGAACAGCGAATCGATATGTATACTGCCATGCAGGCAATCACCATCAATGCTGCACGAGCTCTAAATCTGGAAAATGAAATAGGCTCGATTGAGGTGGGCAAGGTCGCAAACTTCACGCTGCTGGAGAAAAATCCATTCAAAACGGATCCGGCCATGCTCAAAAATATTAAAGTCCTCGGCACTGTCTATCGAGGCCAACGAACACTCGTCGATTAGTTAATCGGGCTCTGCGCTAAGCAATACAGTGATTTTGATAGTATCAGAAGGCGTTCCATCCCATCACCCGTGTCGACGACATCAGTCTCGTCGGGTGTAATTGTAGTTTATGCCACGGGGCGGCACTCAAATGGTTTGGCATTGGTGATGGTTGACGGGGGAGATATTTGAATGGCATTTACAATAGCATTTATTGCTGAACTGGCGCGGTTGGTATTTTATTTTTTACCACTGTTCACAGCGCTCTCCCTTGCGATAATTTGTTTGGCGCTGTGGGTAGGCAGACAGGAGAAGTGGGGTAAGGGTGATAGCATTTATTTTGGCTTTATTACAGCCACGACTGTTGGCTATGGCGATTTTCATCCGAGAAAAAATTCATGTAAATTCGTAGCAATTATGATTTCGATTCTCGGCCTAATTATGACGGGAATTCTAGTGGCGGTATCGCTGGAAGCCGTGGGCGTGGTGATCGATACACAAGACATCATTATACCTCGATAGTGAGAGAATCAGATGGCAGCCGCGCATCCAGCTATGTTTTCCCTTCGATCACCCGATCACCAGACTGACCCGTTCAAAAGAGCCCGGTGAGCTTCAGTCGCACGCCGGGTATTACTTCCCAGTTATCCTCCAGGTTTTTCATAAGCTGCATATCGACGGTAAACTCGGCCCACTCTGCCCATTTCACACGCCAGTAAGACTCGAGGCCAAACTGGTTGCGATCAAAACCGCGGCGCTTTTGCTCCGGGGTCATCTCCCCATAGAATGCGGCTACGGCGAGATGTTCATTATCGCGACCAAACGCGCGATTCCAGCGCCAGCCGACAAACCCCCCCTCTTTCATCGGCAGTTCATCATTGGCGTTCTTGCCAGGCCTCACCTTGCCTCCACTGCGCCAGGTATAGCGTCCGAAAACGGCGTACTCAGCGTCGTCTGCATACTCGTGCTGAAAACCGAGTCCGACACTGTCTTCTTTTTTGAAAGTGTCGGTTTGGTCTATGCTGGAGACTAAAACGCCCACCTCGGAGCGCTCCGTTCCTAGCCCTGTGTCAATACCGAACTCGCCCACCCAGACGAGTTGACCGTCTCCCAGACTGTCGAAGTCGATCTCTTCTTCGGCATCAGCATCTGCAAAGCTGATGGAAGAATACCAGCGGTCCTGTTGCCAGCGCGCCTGGGCGCCCAAACCCAAAATATCGAAATAGCGACCGGCCCGGTCATTACTGATCGCCCTGTTCATAAAACCAGAGGTATTGGCAGCATAGTAATCACTGGATAAGACGAAGTTTCCCACAAACAGCTTGCCAGCAGTGATCAATAGCTGTTCCTGAAGAAACTGCTGTTGCCAGGCCAACACACCAATATTTGTGGAAGTCTCATCGACGCTGACGTCACTGGTAATCCAGGGCAAACCTGCTTCTTTGGCCATACCAGCCGCGTCATCACCCACCTTGCCGACCCTGAACACCCAGAGACTTAGCCGGCCGTCGCCGACCAACTGACCGGGGTCACGTTTGAGTAGCCGGTAGCTGCCTATGATATCCACTTCATACGAGCCGGAAGATTCGCCTTCATTGAGTGTCGTCTGAGCGATGGTTGTTGCACTGATCTCCAGCAGATCTGTATGTTCGTCGATAGAATCTCCCAGGTTCTCCAGATCATACCCCGCCGCAGTATTCCAGGGCAGCATGATAGAGGCCGCAATAGCCAGACAACCAGAAAGAATACGCAATGCGCTAAATCCAACAGGCTTAGTCTTCACCAGTATCGGCCTCTCCTATACGAAATTTCGCGCGCAACATTCTGTCTTTGCGTCCCAAATACCACGCAAGAGGAAAGTAGAGCAACCAGGCGAGCTCCCACATGGTGGCACTCACAAATGCCAGTGGCAGTGTAATCAGTGCTGTTAAAGGTTCCGCCAGTGATCGCACCAACAGGGCAGCGACCTCGTCTTCCTTGGCATAGTCAGCCAGCAGGCGGCCATTTCTGATGGCGTAAGCCCATGCGACCAATCCCAGAATACCGGCAAGCAATAGGGTAAGGCTTTGCAAAGCCAGAGCCGTCTCATCTCCCTCAAACTTCATACCCAGAGCGGCGGCATACGTATAAAAAAGCAGGAAGAACAGCTGCAGAATGGAAAGCACCGCATGCGTGCCATTAGTGGCTTCCAGTTCGCCAGAATGCGCGTTGTTCTGCGCCCAATAGTTGAGCACGATGACCATTCCAATCAGCACTATACTCAGGTCCAGGTTACCGCCCAGGTAATCACCCAGCCCGATCAGGTCCAGGTCACTGCCCTCGGGCAGAGGTAAACTCGAAACGATATCCCAGATAAGCAGGGCAAATACAACATCGATAAGCATTTCCAGGCGGCGCAGGTGGCGAGAGCCGCGCAGTCGTTGAATGTCATCCATAATCACTTCTCCAGTAAATGTTCATAGCGCTCCAACCGGGGTCTGTATACCGGTTTTTGCGCCGTTTTCCACCTGTTGGTGGATATTTTCCAGCGGAGAAACTACGGCGTCGCGCCCTCTGGTGTAGCTTTGCTCTTGCACTATTATCCGGTAGGCCTTGTTCATCAGCTTTGCACGTTCAGCGTCAGGCCACAGCATAGACCCAATGTCTTGTTTGCCTACAGGCAGGCGAATATCGTAACTGAGGTTACGATAATCATTCAAAGAGTTATTCTGTTGCAAGTAGGTGGTGTATCCGTCGAATATGCTCTGCAAGTTCGCAGATTCACCCTCGTAAGGCACCGCATCTGAGCTGTCTTCACTGGACGACTTGCCTTTATATCCAGCAAAGTATTTAACATCGCCAGCGGCTAGCTTTCTAGCGAAGCTAAAATTACTGTCCGTTGTCGCCCCAATCCCACTGTGGCATCCCACGCAAAACACCAGTTCCTCATGGGTTTGCG
>CBDTVJ010000087.1:0-11440 GCA_965363655.1 uncultured Halieaceae bacterium
ACTTTTGGCGCTCGGTTTGTACTTTGGTTCTCGGAGGTGTTTCTAAAGCACCGGCATACCGACAAGGAGCATCAACTGGCCTTGTTGGATGACAACAATGACCTGTGCTGGCTGGGTGTGAGGCCGCTGCAGATGAAGAGGGGCCCACGACGGGGTGAGTACCGCCTGGGCTTCAATGCCTTTAGTGGCATGTCGCATATTTCTTTTGCCGATTGTGCACACGCTATGGTTATTATGCTTGGTGATGACACCTGGGTGGGCAAGGTGCCTATTATTCAGTACTAGGCATGGCAACACGATTAGCTCGATTGCACCCTATGGTTGAGAAAGAGGAGGAATCTGTGGTCGACGCCATTAAGATCTTTGATCCCGCAAAGGAGTATTTTTTTGCGGAGGGCTGTTTTATTACAGAGTTATCCAACTCGGCGGATGACCCGCAGGTCTCCATTGCCAGGGCGAGGCTTGAGCCGGGCAAAACAACCCGCTGGCACTATCTGCGTGATACTGCAGAGCGCTATGTGCTGCAGCAGGGTAGCGGTCTGGTGGAAGTGGGTGAGTTGCCGGCGCGGCAGGTAGCCGCCGGTGATGTTGTTGTTATTCCCCCCGGGGTCAGGCAGCGTATCTACAATACCGGCTCCTGTGACCTGGTATTCCTGGCGATTTGTTCACCGCGTTTCAGGGAAGAATGTTATGTGGACGCCGAAGATTGAATAACGGCACGACGGGTGCGTGAGTCGCCCTTTTGACACTGGAGGCCATACATGGCGGAACGATTTGAACAGCTGAATGACAAGCACATTGATTTCATCCAGCAGCAGCACCTGTATTTTGTTGGCACGGCGGGCGCGGAGGGTTTTGTCAATGTGTCCCCCAAGGGTATGGACAGTCTGCGCATTATTGATGAGTCGACGGTCGCCTGGTTGAATCTCACCGGCAGTGGTAATGAGACGGCCGCCCATGTGCTGGAAAATGGCCGCATGACGATGATGTTTTGCTCCTTCGACAAGCAGCCACTGATACTGCGGCTGTACGGTCAAGCGATTGCGACCCACCCCAGGGATGAGGGTTGGGCCGGGTTGTCCAAGCTGTTTCCGGAGTACGTAGGTGCGCGGCAGATCTTCACCCTGGACCTGGACCTGGTGCAGACGTCCTGCGGTTATGCGGTACCCCATTACACCTTGCAGGGCGAGCGGCCCACCTTGACGAAGTGGGCGGACAATCACGGGGAGTCCGGCGTTAAGGATTACTGGATGGAAAAGAACACACGTAGCCTGAATGATAAAGATACCGGTATTTCCCAGGAATAATTGATGTCAGAGATCAAGTTTACGCCAGAAGAACGCGACACTATCTGTCGCAAGATACAGCTCTATTTCCAGGAGGAACTCGAGCAGGAGATTGGGCAGTTCGATGCCGATTTCCTGCTGGATTTTTTTGCCGGGGAAATCGGTGCCTATTTTTATAATCGCGGCCTGTATGATGCCCAGGCGATACTGGAAACTCGTCTGGAAAGTGTCGCTGAGGCAATCTATGAAATTGAAAAGCCAACGCAATATTCCAGATAGTGAAAACATTTGACCCTGTACTGCATGTCGACAACAGCCAGTTGATTCTGGATGGCGGGGAGTGGCCCAACTTTCACGATGCCGAGTTACACACGCTGAATATCTGGCGCGGTTTTTCGCTGTATCAGCCTGGGTCTTGACTCCAGCCTGGATGCTGTGGGCCTGACTGCCGCTGTAGCCGGTCGACTGGCTGAGCAGGGCATCAGTGCCAATGTAATCGCCGCTTATCACCATGATCATATTTTTGTTCCCGCCAAGCGGGCCGATGATGCACTGGCTGTTCTCAGTGCGTTTGGCCTCCAGGCGTAGTCACTCAAAGGGATGCTGATGAATAGACGACGTGTAATAGCCGTACTTGTCTGTCTGGTATTGATTCTTCCTGCTATAGCGCTGGCCTATGCGTTGCTGGTTTATACCGACCCGCCTGTGGACCCCGCCTGGGAATTGGCCGCCAGCGAGGATATTCCCGATGACGCCGTGACGGTGCGTTTTAGCGGTACCTCGACACTGTTGTTCAGTGATGGACAAACGCAGTGGATGACAGATGGATGGTTCACCCGGCCTGGCCCGCTGCGCTTGCTGTTGGGGAAAATCGGGCCGGATCTCGTCGCTATAGAGCAGGGCCTGGCGGCGAACAAAATCGAAACGCTGGCGGCGGTGCTGCCGCTGCATTCTCACTACGACCATGCCATGGACGCGCCCGAGGTAGCCAGGCGTACCGGCGCCTTATTGCTGGGCTCCCAAAGCACCGCCAATATAGGTCGAGGCTGGGGCCTGCCGGAAGCGCAGATAAAGGTGTTGGTGAATCGCCAGCCGGTGCAACTGGGACGTTTTGTGATTACGCCCATTGAATCCCGTCACTTTCAGTTCCCCGATCCCCTGATGCGGGAGAAGGCGCTGGATAATCCGCAGATCGGTCAGCCACTGGTGCCGCCAGTCAGTGCTTTTGATTATCGGCTGGGTAAGGCCTACGTTCTGCATGTGCGTCATCCCAAAGGCAGCTGGCTGATTGTTGGGAGCGCAGG
Organism: uncultured Halieaceae bacterium; assembly: GCA_965363655.1. GTDB lineage: Bacteria > Pseudomonadota > Gammaproteobacteria > Pseudomonadales > Halieaceae > Marimicrobium. The sequence goes on from CBDTVJ010000087.1 coordinate 2,591, forward strand.
CTACATGGAGGGTGCCCTGCAGGGGCTGCAGGCTGATGTTGTATTTCTCGGAGTGGGAGGGCTGGGTTCCCAGACCGCGAGTTACCGCGAAAGCTTGTGGCGTGAGACAGTGGCGACAGTGTCACCGCAGCGTCTTATACCCATTCACTATGACAGCCTCACCGCACCTGTGGAGGGTGCATTCAGGGGGCCGGTCAAGGCGCTGAGCTTCCTCTCCGGCGGGTTGGAAAACACCCTGCAATTTCTTCGCGACAAGGAGGCCGACCAGCCGCAATTACTTATCAATACCCTGCCCAGATTTGATGAGGTAGTGTTGTTCAAGTAGTTGCGGGGCTCAGTTCGATGGGCATTGGGGTGATGACGCGCTCTGGCAGCCGGTGGTTGATGTTGTCTCAGGCAAATACCCCGTGGATATACCACTGCTGGAGCAGGCGGTCGCGAAACACCCAGTAGTGCTGGCCGCTGCTATCTGTCGCGATGAAGTAATCGCGGCTCACCGCTTCCTGCCACCAGTTATCCTCTATACGTTCGGGGCCGTACACCAGCTGCAGGGCGCCGTTCCAGTACAGCTGCCCGCTGTGTTGTCGCAAGGCCTGTGGTTGTGGCATCAGCCAGAAGGGGCGCTGCAGGCAGTGTTGGCCGGTGTCGTGGTCGTTGCCTGCGTGATCGCTGCTGACCAGTACCGCAAATTCCGGCAGGTGCTCGTCGCGGCAAGCAACTTTTTCAATGGCCTGTAGCCCCAGGCGATTGCGCAGTCTGTCCAGCAGGCTGGCCAGCGGTTCGCGCTGGCTGTGTGGGCTGAACAGGTCGATACTTTCCTGTTGCCCGGCGCGCAGTTGGTGGCAGTCCAGGGCCAGGCCCTCCACGCTGCCATCCAACTGCAACTGCTCAAAACGGATACAGCTGAGCTGGTACCAGTTTTTCCAGTCGCTGTGGCTACTGGCGCTGCGTACGCAGACCTCACGCAGTTTGTGGTCGATGCCGACCAGCTGCCAGTTGATCTCACTGGTCTGGAGTTGGGTGTTGCGCAGGAAGTGACACAGTGATTGCAGTAGTTTCTGTACCGCCGGCAGTAATTCATCGTTGGTTTTGACTTCATAGCCAAACCAGTACTCATCATTGAATGTCGCCGGGGGCTGATAATCCGCCTGCAGGTCCTCCCGCTGTCCCAGCAGTTGTTGCAGGAAGTGGGTGAATTCCTTGCCGCAACGCCGGCCCAGCGCTACGGGCGGCAGGGCCAGCACGTCGCCCAGCGTATGTAGGCCGGCCCGGCGCAGGGAGTCTACCGTGGTGGCAAAATCAGTTAACAGGCTCAGGGGCAGGGTGGCGAGGCGTTCTTCCAGTGGTTGCTGTAAGGCCATCGCGGTATCTTCTGTGGTAAAAGACAATAACCAGGCGGCTTTGGGCGTCGGCGCCAAGCCATAGCGTGCCCGGTACCCCCGGCTACTGATGCCGCTGTTAACCTCTGCGAGCAGGGCGTCCAGCCCCCGGAACAGGTTCAGGCAACCACCGATCTCCAGCTGCAGGCAATCTTCCCGCCAGGTGTGCAGGGTAGGGGTAATGCTATAGGCCCAGCAGCACAGTTGTTGTAGGCAGCGCTGTTCAGCCTGTTGATCCCGCTCCAGCAGGCGCATCGGTTCCTCGCCTGCCAGGGCCCGTACCGTTGCAGAGCCCATGCCCTCGCGTATCCCAAGGGCAGCGGCACAATCGTTGGCGCGAATGACACGCTGCTGTGCCAGTACCGCTGTTGGATGCTGTTCGCAGCGACTCAGGCATTGCAGGGGTAATTGCTCAAAGCGCAGGCATAGCCACAGGCTCATCAGGCTGCTCTTGAGCGGTAGGCTGTAATTGCGAAGGGCATTATTCCCATATTCTCATTAATACTGTATATACATACAGTATTAATGAGAATGGTGTGCTTGTCTACAGCGTTCAGGCCCGGTGGCCAGCTCCAGCTGCTGTGCCCTGTTTAGAAGCGGGCCTGTTACTAAATGTTACAAGATGGTGCGTAGGGGAATACGGGTTTTTGCATTTTTTTGGGCAATTTTGCGGCTATTTTGTCGCAAAAAGTTCACAAAATAACAGTTGCTGTTTCAACGGCAGGGGTGGATAGTGGTAACAAATCTCTTGAGGTAATGTTACCTTAAGTTACAAAAGGAGGGTTGGTTGATGAAAAATATACTGACAGTTGCCCTGTTTTGCCTGGCATTGGATGTCTCGGCCGCTTGTCCTGTAAATAGGCCTGGCGTATTGCCGGCTTTGCCAGACGGTGCCGAGGTAAGTGAAGAGGATATGTACAGGGCGCAATTGGATGCCGAAAAATACCTGCTGCAGGCGAATGCCTATATGGATTGCCAGGTAATGAATCGCCGCCAACATAAGGAGCTGGCTGCTACGCTGGAAGTATTCTCCGAGCGTTACAACGAGGAGATGATCAAGTACCAGGTTCGCAGGAATATTGTTGCGGAAAAATAGTCTGGCAATCCATATAGGTAATCGCCTGTAGCGGGCGCTTAAGCGCCCGGCAGGAATGATGCGGTTAGCTGGACACCTCCGGAGACTCTTTCTTCCTGGCCTATACGCCTGCATTCTCCAGCAGGTAGGTGATGATGAACTTCATCAGGAAGCCAACAATGCCCATGGCCAGCCCGATGTACAGGATCATGGTGCCGAAACGCCCGGCATTGCTGCGCTTGGCCAGATCCCACACGATGAAGATCATGAACAGGATAAGGCCGCCCACGCCCAGGGTGACGCCGTAATCGCTTAACCATTTATCCATGATGGCCCGTGTTCAGGTTCCGGCCCGGTGGTCCAGGGCCGCCTGCGGCAGTTCCAATGGGTCATCGGGCTGGATCTCAAACTGGCAACTCCCGACACAGGGCAATTTCATCACTGGGTTCCCGTATCAGGACTCGATAACAACACTGGCCTCCAGATGCGATTCGGCGGTCATGGAATTGGTAACCAGGCACGCCTCTTCAGCTTTTTCCAGCAGTCGCCTGGCCTTATCGATATTGGTGTCTTGTGGCACTGTGAGAGTTGCCGTAACAGTAAATGAGGTGAAACGAGTGACTCTGTCTACCCGCTCCAGTACACCTTCTGCGGAGGCCTCCAGGTTGCTCCAGGGTAATTTTGAGGCCTTGGCTACGGCGCGGAACGTCAATATGAAGCTGTCTGCAACAGAGGCGACCAGCAGGTGTTCCGGAGACCACTGGTCACCCGGTCCGCCGAATTGCGCCGGTGCCGCAGACACCAGCTGTGGCAGGTCGTCTACCTTCAGGACAATGTTGCCCTCGCTTTCGGCGTTGGCATTTACCTGGTATTGATGTGGAAGATCCTGCATTGCGCTATGTGCCCTTGTTCCAGTTTTATTGTCTCAGTGGAAAAAGGAGTATATCGCTCTTTGTACCCCGCTGTGGATAGCCCGACGTGTGTTTTCCCTGCCCGCAAGAATCAGGCTACCGGTGACGATGCACTCATGGCGGCATGGTGCTGGCAGCCGGTGTTCCAGGTTGGTAATTCCCATAATTGTGGTTGCTGCGGCACATCCTCTGCCTGGGGGAGATCCACATCGATAGACTGGTTGCCGCCGCGCTGCTTGAGGATGTGTACCCTGCGATACTCGCGCATCTGCAGTCGCAGGCTGGCGGGGGAGTGGTTGTGGGCCGCCTGGTTGGGGCGAAACAGTACGGCCAGGCTGTCACCACTGGCGGCGGCCAACTGCAGTTTACGCAGTTCGCTGTAGCTGTAGTCCTGTGCGCCCAGCCAACTGAATACGGCGCTGCAGGTGGTGCTGCGCAGGGCCTGCTCGGTAGCCCACAGCAGGTCTTTACGGTTCTGGGGGTGAACCAGTAAAACCTGTTGGGTATCAATGCCGCGCGCTGCGAGCAGGGGAGCGTAGGGTATATAGGGTGGCGCGATAAACACCTGCCAGCGGCCCTGCTCGCTGAGTTCTTCCATGGCGGGCAGAAACAGCCCCATGGAGCCAAGCCCACTGCTGTCGCTGAGCAGCTCGATGGTGCTATCCATGGGCCAGCCGCCCTGTTGCAGTTCGTTATCCAGAGTGCTGTAGCCCGTGGACAGGCCTGTGGCGCCATGGCAGCCATTGTTGGCAGAGGCGTTATCTCCCTGAAAATAATTGTAGTGGCCGCGCCACGTGTCGTTGCGGCTGATAACCTGTTCCAGTATCTCATTCATGGCCATTTACCTCTCGGGGGGATAGTCTACCTAATTAACTGTATGCATATACAGTAGTATTGGGAGAGAAGAAATGCAAGTGATGAATTGCAGTGTTCAGGAGTGGTTGAACCGTTACTCCCCGGGGCTGGGGTGGTGCAGGGTCGTTCAGGGAAAGATTTATCTTTTACTTATGAATTACGGTATTAAGGTGGAGGGGTTCCCAGGGGTAGGCCGCGGGTCGGTGACAATCAGGCCGCTGCTTAAGCTCGCTGTGCCCTCCAGGAGCTTTCTGCGAGCACTGTCCGAATCCCAATTTTTTGCGCAGCAAAAAATGGTTGAGTTGCGCAGCAGCCTGGAGGGCACAGCGAGCTTGCGGCCGTCACCGACCCGCGGCCTACTCCTGGGAACCCTGCCTCGACGCTAAATACGCATTCCGCACAAACCAGCTATAAGGTTTTCAAGATTGTCCCAGGGCTTGCCCCCCGCAAAACCCTTGATACTGCCATCCACTGCCAATGCCTGCTCCACCAGCTGCGACAGGGAGTCGCTGTCGTGGCGGGCCAGAGCGGCCTGCATAAGCGGCATACGGCTTTGCCAGACGCGGCGGGCACTAAGGGCCTGCTGGGCGCTCTGGCCATTGTCGCAGTCCAGCTGCGTTTCGTAGAGCGTGCGTATTTCCCGGGCCAGGGCCCACAGCACCACCGGCGGCTCCGAGCCCTCGCCACGCAGGCCGTGCAGCATGCGCAGGCTGGCGGTGGCATCGCCTTGCAGGGCGCTGTCGGTCATAGCAAACACATTGTAGCGGGCGTTATTGGAAACCGCATCGGTGATGGTTTGGGTGGTGATTTTTGCATCCGCGGCCAACAGCTTCAGCTTTTCAACTTCCTGCACTGCTGCCAGCAGGTTGCCTTCCACCCGGTCACACAGCAATTGCAGCGCCTCGGGATCAATACTCATGCCGGCACTGCGCACGCGCTGTTGCAGCCAGCCGGGCAGGCTCTTGGCGTCCACCGGCCACACCTGGATAGTGGCGCCCGCCTTGTCCAGCGCCTTGTACCATTTACTGTTGGTGGATTGCTTGTCGATTTTACCGGCAATGATCAACAGCACATCGTCGCCGCTGGCCATGTCCAGGTATTCGCACAGGGCCTTGCTGCCCTCCGCGCCGGGTTTGCCGCTGGGCAGGCGCAGCTCTACCAGTTTGCGCTCGGCAAACAGGGACATACTGGAGGCACTGTGGAGGATGTCCTGCCATTTGAAGCTGGAGACACCGCCATCGATAATTTCGCGCTCGCTGCAACCCTGTTCGCGGGCCTTCTTGCGAATCTGGTCGCTGCATTCCTGCAGCAAAAGTGGTTCGTCACCACTGACCAGGTAGACTTGTAGGAGTTGTTGCTGCAGGTGGGCGGCAAGCTTCTCGGGGTAGAGGCGCATTACAGGCCGTCAGGTTGCGGCAGGCTATCGGTCTCGCTGTCGGGTGGGATCTGTGATTGCGGATCGGATTGTGGCTGAGCTTGCGGTTGCTGCGGGGTCTGGGACTGCGCGCTAGTGGCAAAAAAGGCAATACGACGCATGATTTGTTGTGCCAGTTCAGCTCGCATTTCTCTCTGGAGCAGGCGTATTTCTTCGGCCTTGCCCACCACATTGCGCGGGTCGTTCTCCATTTGCTTGATGACAGCAACGTCGGTTTTTGGCATCACTTCCAATGTGCTGGCATCCAGTATGGTGAAGTTCGAACGCATAGTCAGCTCGAACTCTGCAGCGCGAGCTTCCGAGTTGAGTGAGAGGTTGCGCTGCTGGAAACGCTCCGGGTTCAGCACCAGGCTGTAATTTGCAGCGCTGCGCTCCGCCGCCCACTGCACGCCGTTGGCGGCGAAACGTGACACAATTTCACGGCTGAACTCGCTGTTGGGATTGCCAGTGACCAGGTACATGCTCTTCCAGGAATCGGGCACGAGGACAGTATTGTCACCGGTACCGCGCAGCTGGAAGCCGCAAGCGGCCAGCAGGCTGGCGCAGGCCAGGAGCAGGATGGAGCGTGTCAGTTGCCTGTGCATGTAATAGTCCTGAAAGCGCTAGTTGGCCACAATATTAACTAATTTACCGGGTACCACAATGACCTTGCGGACAGTCAGTCCGTCGAGGAAGCGTGTCACGTTGTCCTGGGCCAGCGCCTGGGCTTGCGCTGTGTCCTTGTCCGCGTCTGCGGCAACTTCCATCCTGGCTCTCACCTTGCCGTTTACCTGTACCACCATCTCGATACTGTCGCGGGTGAGGGCGCTGTCGTCGACCTGGGGCCAGGGGGCGTTGAGGACGTCTCCCGCACCGCCCAATACAGGCCATAGTGCGTGACACACATGGGGGACGATGGGGTTGAGCAGCAAAACAATAGCGCGCAATGATTCGTCGATCACCGCGCGGCTCTGTTCTTCACTGGTATCGAGCTTGCCCAGCTCGTTGCACAGTTCCATCACCGCGGCGATGGCGGTGTTGAAAGTCTGGCGACGGCCATAGTCGTCACTGACCTTGGCAATGGTCTCGTGGGTTTTGCGCCGGGCATTTTTCTGCTGTTCATTGAGAGCGGCGAGGTCCAGCGCGGGGGCCGGGCCTGCCTCAATGTGCTTGCCAGCCAGCTTCCACAGCCGCTTGAGGAAACGGTTGGCGCCCTCTACACCGGAATCCGACCACTCCAGGGATTGCTCAGGAGGTGCGGCGAACATACTGAACAGGCGCACGGTGTCGGCGCCATAGCTGTCGATCAGGGATCGCGGGTCCACGGTGTTACCCTTGGACTTGGACATCTTGGCCCCGTCCTTGAGTACCATGCCCTGGGTGAGCACGCGAATGAAGGGTTCATCGGAAGTTACCAAACCCTCGTCACGCAGCAGCTTGTGATAGAAGCGCGAGTAGAGCAGGTGCAGGATGGCGTGTTCAATGCCGCCCACATACTGGTCTACCGGGGTCCAGTAGTCCGCCTGGCCGTCCAGCATGGCCTGGTCATTGTTGGCGCAGCCGTAGCGCGCGTAGTACCAGGAGGACTCCATGAAAGTGTCAAAGGTGTCAGTCTCGCGGGTGGCGTCTTTGCCGCAGCTGGGGCAGCTGGTTTCATAGAACTCGGGCATTTTCTTGAGCGGCGACCCCACGCCCTCGAATGCCACGTCGGTAGGTAATACCACCGGCAGATCGGCAGCAGGTACCGCTACCGCGCCGCAGCTGTCGCAGTTGATAATGGGTATGGGGGCACCCCAGTAGCGTTGGCGCGATACACCCCAGTCCCGCAGGCGGAAATTGACGGTGCGCTTGCCCTTGCCGTCACGCTCCAGGTGATCGGCAATAGTGTCAAAGGCCTGCTGGAAATCGAGACCGTCGAATTCGCCGGAATTGACCAGCACACCCTTGTCGGTAAACGCTTCCTTGCCAAGGTCGCAGGCTTCGTCTCCAGCGGGGGCGATAACCTGCGCGATAGGCAACTGGTACTTGGTGGCGAACTCCCAGTCGCGCTGGTCGTGACCCGGTACCGACATCACAGCGCCAGAGCCATAACTCATCAATACGAAATTGGCGACCCAGACCGGTACGTCCTCACCGCTGATCGGGTGAGTGGCGGTGATGCCCGTGGCCATGCCCAGTTTTTCCATGGTGGCCATGTCGGCCTCTGCCACCTTGATATTGCCCTGTGACTCGATAAAAGCGGCCAGTTCAGGATTTGTTTCCGCTGCCGCACGGGCTAGCGGATGTGCCGGAGCTACCGCGACATAGGTCACCCCCATCAGGGTGTCGGGGCGGGTGGTGTACACACTCAGTGCAGAGCCATCGGCCAGGGTGAAATCCAGGTCCACGCCTTCAGAGCGGCCAATCCAGTTGCGCTGCATGGTGCGCACCTGCTCCGGCCACTGGTCCAGTTTGTCCAGGTCATTGAGCAACTGGTCGGCGTAATCGGTGATCTTGATAAACCACTGGTCAATTTCCCGGCGCTCTACGGGGTTGTCACAGCGCCAGCAGCAGCCGTCCACCACCTGTTCGTTGGCCAGCACGGTCTGGTCGGTTTCGCACCAGTTCACCTCGGCCTTTTTCTTATAGGCCAGGCCCTTCTCGAACAGGCGAGTAAAGAACCATTGCTCCCAGCGGTAGTAGGAGGGGTCACAGGTAGCCAGTTCGCGGTCCCAGTCGTAGGCAAAGCCCAGTTCGCGCAGTTGCACGCGCATGTAATCGATGTTCTGGGCCGTCCACTGTGCCGGTGGCACATTGTTCTTGATGGCGGCATTTTCTGCGGGTAGGCCAAAGGCGTCCCAGCCCATGGGTTGCAGCACGTTCTTGCCTTGCATGCGCTGGTAGCGGGCGATCACGTCGGCAATGGTGTAGTTGCGAACGTGGCCCATGTGCAGTTTGCCGCTGGGGTAGGGGAACATGGCCAGGCAGTAGAATTTCTCTCGCTGGTCGTCCTGTTGCACGGCGAAGCTATTGTGCTGCAGCCAGTGTTCCTGTGCGGCTTTTTCCAAGGCCTGGGGGTTATAGTGCTGATCTATCACGGTATGCGCGCTGCGTCCTTGAATTCTGGTGAAATACGGGCCGGACTCACCTTTGGAGGTGGGCTGTAGGCCGGTCGAAAAGAAGCGCGAATTCTATCAGTAATTGGGGGGGGCTGCGATGGTTGCCGGTTGCTTCTAC
>CBDTVJ010000088.1:0-11211 GCA_965363655.1 uncultured Halieaceae bacterium
GAGGGCTGCCGAAAATATACCCTATGGACCAACACTGGGTGATGTCGCAACAATGATGATCGTACCTGCAGTATCTTCACATCGCGAACTGGATAAAAGCGAACGCTTGAAGCTGGGGATTGAGGATAATTTGATCAGGGTATCTGTTGGGATAGAGTCTTTTGAAATTATCCGGGATGATTTTTTGGAAGCTTTGGACGCCGCATGAATAGCCTAACAAACGCAAACAGTCGGACGCGGCAGAGCCGCGCCGCTGATGCGAGCGTTATTGCAGCTATGCATAAACATGCTTTCATAAAGAACGCGAGATCAACTCCTTCATAATCTCATTGGTGCCACCGTAGATCTTCTGCACACGGCTATCGGCATACATCCTGGCAATGGGGTATTCCCACATATAGCCATAGCCGCCGTGTAGCTGAAGGCACTCGTCAACAATGTCACACTGCTTCTGGGTACACCACCACTTGGCCATAGAGGCCTCTTCCGCAGTTAGTTCACCACGCACATGCTTCACCAAACACTGGTCGACAAATGCGCGCGAGATGGTTGCTTCGGTTTTGCATTCGGCGAGTTTGAAGCGTGTGTTCTGAAAATCGAATACCGTTTTTCCAAATGCCGAGCGCTCTTTGGTGTATTTGACTGTTTCCTCCACCGCCATCTCCGCTATAGTCGCTGCGGCGCAGGCTATGCTCAAGCGCTCCTGCGGCAACTGCTTCATAAGCTGAATAAAACCCTGCCCTTGTGCTTCACCAATAAGATTACTGGTCGGCACGCGCACATCGCTAAAAAACAGTTCTGAAGTATCAGCCTCTTTGAGTCCGATTTTATCCAGGTTGCGGCCGCGAGAGAATCCTTGCAGTCCTTCTGTTTCCACTACGATGAGTGATATTCCTTTCGCGCCTGCCGCAGTGTCTGTTTTACAGACGACAATGATCAACTGGGCATGCTGCCCATTGCTGATAAATGTTTTCGAACCATTGATTAAGTAATGATCACCATCCCTCACCGCAGTGGTTTTCACCGCCTGCAAGTCCGACCCGGCACCAGGCTCCGTCATGGCGATCGCCGCAACACGCTCGCCTTTGGCCAGTTGCGGCAGCCAGCGTTGCTTCTGCTCTTCAGACCCGTAGTTGAGGATATAGTGTGCGACGATCTGGCTGTGAACGGTATTGCCACCCGCAATTGATGCCGCCGCTCCACCGCGCATCATGGCATCATAAATCACCGCCTCGTGCAGGTAACTGCCACCGGCACCGCCATACTCCTGGGGAATACTTGCACAGAGCAGCCCCGCCTCCCCCGCCTTGCTCCAGGCCTGGCGATCACACATGCCGGCTTTTTCCCAGGCCTCCCTGTGCGGTTCAAACTCGGCCCGGGTAAAGCGCAAAGCGCTGTCGTGGAGGATACGAAAATCCTCATCCATCCAGCTCGAATTCAGCATACTCATAGTCTTCTCCCAATAAGGTAATTGGTGCCGTCCAGCCACCGGCGTAAAAGCATACAACTAATTGCGCAGCCGATCACCGAAGTCTACAAAAATGGGCGAGGACCAGGCCCGCTCTTCCGCCTGCGCCAGGCAATCGTCTTCGTATTCCGTGGGTGCAATAGCCCGGCAGGGATTGACGTCAATACACTGGCCTGACGCGTCCAGCTCACACCGCAACTGATCACCATTGATGGTCGGGCTGGCCTCCTCGATAGCGCGGGCGTAATAAACAGCATCCCTACCCCCCTGGGCAAACCCGGGATCGTCAAAGCGCACGGTACAGCTGTACTCACCCTGCGCGCATGGCAGCACCTTCCAGGGGTCTTCAATGAGAGGGTCTACTTTTTCACCCGCGCTGACCTGTGGCCGGATGCGCACTATCTCGATGCGGTCAATGCGCTTGCGCTCGTCTCCGGGATGGTAGCACTCACCGCCGCACAGGCGCTGCAATCGATCCGGGGCCAGGGCGCGCAGGCTATCTGCGGGGCAGCCGGGCTTCTGCACGAAAGCCCCGACGGCACTCACCTCAAACGTCGGCGACTCAACTCTGCGAGTAATACTGCCCATGGGCAAGCGCGCGTCTGTTGCAGTATCAATCAGGTCGAACCATAACAGGATACGATCGCCACTGGTGCCGTAAACTTCCTTGCGCTGCAGGGCATCCCAGATCGCCTGCCTGTCCCGTCCGCGGGAGTGTACGGCCACCAATCCACCGGTACCAAAATAGGAGGAAAAACGCTCGAAATACGGACCGTAGAGTCCGCCGGTTTCCTCCAGGGAGATAAAGTCGGGCACAGGTTCAGTCTCTACCAGGAAAGCCGGTGGGCCCAGCTGCCCCAGGGTCGCATCACTCATATTCCTGCGCATCACTTCCTTGTAACCGGTACCGGGACGGGCTGTGTGCACGTCTGATGAGCCGAGCATGCCCCAACGAAATCGTTTCGGCGGCCGCGTTTCATCGGCGAAGTCGCGTATGGCCAGGCCATATTGCACGGAGCTGGTGGGACGGTGATTATAGGCGGGCATGTAGCAGTCGCGACACTGGCCCGCGTCCAGCCAGTCTTCCAGCACGCTGCCCGGGACTGTCCAATGACCGGAATCCTTGGTCAGGATAAAATTGGCACGGGTGCCAACAGCGCGTTGCTCGCACTCTGTTGCGGGCTCACCCGCCTTGAGACAACGCTCCCGGATAATTTCTCCGGCTCGCCAGCACTCCGGTAAAAAATCTTCGCTAGGCTGCGGGCAGTAGGCGTTGCCCTGCTCATCCAGCTTCACTGCCCGCCAGGGGCGGTATTGCTCGATATTTCCGTGACCGGAAAATACTTCTATTAGCGGCTCATGACGTTCCGGCTCCGTATGGGCGGCCAGTTGCTTGTCCCAACTACTCAGCGGCGGTGTGTAAAAACCCCAACTGTTGCCATGTGGAATTGCCAGGTACGGGTAACCCCAGTCATCCAGCTTACTAAACAACTCAGTGGGTGTGGGGGCACTCTCCTGACAACCCTGTGGCAGCTCGCGCACAGGCTTGCCCTGCTCACAGGGCTCCAGTTCATCACGATCCTGCAGGAAGCGGGCAAAGTTAAAGTAGGCTTGCCGGGCCTCGCTGTCGGGCGCACTGGCAATAAACATCAGGCGCATCAGGGTGCCAAATGGATTGCCGCCACCGGGGAACAACTGCTGCCGCGAGGAAATCGGGCGCACCGGGACTGCACCCTCCCCTGTATCCCGCAGAATCACATTTTTGTGGCCATAGTGGTTTTCAGGCTTGTCGCCAATCTGGGTCCACTCCCAGCCCAGGAACGTCACCATGTCAGGATTCGCCGGATCACCGGCTACCGCATTGCACTGGCGCACCATCTCCCTGGTCTGCTGCCACTGGCTCGACGTGAGCCCTTCGGCATGGTCGTTGATCGACCAGAAGTCCAGGCCGGAACAGTAGCGCGCAAAATCGCAGGCATCGCCGGGGGGGTGCGAGCCCTCCCCCTGGTACATTGGCAAGCTTACATTGTAGGCGTCAAAGGAATAGGTAGTGTGCGCGTGCAGGTCACCGAACAGTATCTGTTTTTCGGGAAGCCCTGCGGTAGCGGCCAAACTGTGGCGAGCCTCCGTTTGCCGCTGCTCCTTCTCCGCGACAAAGGCTGCATCCCGGGCCCGGGTAACCATTTCCCCCATGCCCTGCCGTTCGCCCCAAAAACCCGTCGTGGCCAAATGCACCCAGCTCCAGGCCGCCACTATCAAAACGAGCACACCGGTAATGAGAGAACGTCGCAAGGTCATATGATAAGCACCCCCCGTTATCGGTATGAGATGGCCGGGGAAAAACCCCCGGTACTAATCAGGATTCGTGACCGGGCACCTTGCCATCGTGAGAGGCCTTGGCAATGGCGTCACCGTCGAACTTGATAGTCTTTTCCGGTACCAGTTCAAGCACCACCCGCAGTGGTGTATCCAGGTGCTTGATCGCCGCCTCTACGGTAGGTGCGGGATAGGGGCTGATAACTTCGCCCATGGCAGGATAAAACCAATCCTTGGTCTCCTGGTCCTCATGGATAATCACGCTGCCCTTGTAGGTAATCTGCTTGCCCGGGCCCATATCGGTACCCATACTGGAGATCACCACCGAGGCTCTGGGGTCGCGACGCAGGGCCTTGATACGTGCCCGTTGGCTGGTTGCCGTGAGCCAGATAGAACCGTTGCGGGCGACAAAGTTCATGATCACCCCGAGGCCGTGACCATCCTTATTGGTCCAGATAAAGTTGCACTCAACCTGCTTATCCAGCAGTTCCTGCTCCCGCTCTTCAGACAATTGATAAAGGGTGACGTCTTCGTAGCCCTGCATTTCAGTTTCTGCCATGTTGTATCTCCTCGTTGCTGTCGCCCTCGGGCGAATTGATTAAAAGCGGGGCAAGTGCCCCATCTGCTGTCCGCCTGCCAGATCCAGTACCTGGCCGTTGATATAGCCCGAACGTTGGTCATCCGCGAGGAACATCGCAGCTTCGGCCATATCCTCCAGGGTGCCCATGCGGCCACAGGGTGTCTCATCCAGGTGTGCCTGAATGACCGGATCCATGCCGAAAAACGCATCGGTCATGTCGGTCTTGATCAAACCTGCAGCGATCGAATTGAAACGCACTTTGCGTTCCGCGTACTCCACCGCGGCGACCTTGATCGCATAGTCGATACCGGCGCGGGCAGCTGAATAGACCGCCAGCCCGGGGCCGGGTAGCCGCGCAGTGAGGGAAGAAATGGTAATGACTGAACCACCCTCGCTCATTGCTGCTGCCGCGTGCTTAAAGAACAACAGCGCGCCCACAAAACTTACTTCAAGGGTGGGGCGAATTTCTTCAGCGCTCAAATCCGCAATGGCCACACCGGAATGTACGCCCGCAGAATAAACCGCAATATCTACGCGGCCGTAAGCTTCCACCGCGCTAGCGAATACCTGCTCAATGTCTGCCTCATTGGTGACATCGCAGGCCACTGCGGTACCACCCAACTCGCCTGCCAACTGCTCCAGAGGTTCACGGCGCCGAGCGGCCACCACCACCTTTGCGCCTTCAGCCGCCAACCGCCTGGCGATTGCAGAACCGAAGTTACTGGTTCCGGAAGCCCCGATAATCACTGCCGTTTTTCCTGTTAATGTCGCCATATCAAACCGCCTGTTCCCTGGTAAATATTAGTTGTTGAAATGTAGCTATCACCGTCCCTTACCGACTGTTCAGACCGGTAGACCGGTTAATTCACAGCTAAGTTGCCAGACATCACCACATACCTTGTCATTCAGGGCCAATTTGTGGTCCGGCCTCTTCTCCTGGCAATTACTGAAATACAGGCCACCACGTTCTTCGTAGTCCGCACTGGTGGCAACGTAAACGCTGGTCGCCGCTCCCTGGGGCACAGACTTCATAAACGGCATGGCGAAAATACCCAACAGCATGAACGGCATGGATTGATCCCTGCCCAGCTCAGTGGCTATAACTCCAGGGTGCAAGGCATTCGCAATAATCCCTTCGTCGGCATAGCGCCTGTGCAATTCACGCGCAAACATCAGGTTCATAAGCTTGGAATCACCGTAGGAGCGGAAGCCACTGAATTTGCGTTGTTCCCAGTTGATATCTTTAAGCGCCGGGGTCAATGTCGCCATACCCATGGCGGCCGACGACAGCACTACCACCCGTGCCCGATCAACCTCCCGCAGGGAGTCGATGATGAGGTTGGTAAAGAGAAAATGGGCCAGGTGGTTAATACCCAGGTGCGCTTCAAAATCGTCCTCGGTGCGACGCTCCATGGGAATCATTATCCCGGCGTTATTCACCAACAAGTGCAGCGGGCGATTCCAGCTGTTGAATGTTTGGGCCGCAGCGCGGGTCTTGTCCAGGGAATTGAGGTCCAGTTCCAATAGATCCAGTTGGTCTTTGCTAATCTTACCGCCGGAGGAAGTAACAATAGACTGGCGCGCCTGTTCCGCTTTTTCCTGGTTGCGACATGCCATGGTGACACTCGCGCCCCGCAGCGCCAGAACCCGGGTCGTTTCCATCCCAAGCCCTGTATTTGCACCGGTTACCAGGGCAGTCTTGCCACGCAGGTCAGCACCTTCGCTGACAGCTTCTGCCGTGGATTTGCGGTTGAACTTTGCCATCAGATTGCTCCTGTATTAGCTGCCAGCCGGGGCGTCATTCGACCCGGGAGCAGCAAGTGCCGCCTATTCAGCGCTAGCGGCCAGTGTTTCCTTGATGCGCCGGCGCAACTCATCCTTGCGCACTTTGCCACTGGCAGTTCGCGGCAGGTCGGCCACCACTTCGATGTGCTGTGGTATCTTCTGTTTTGCCAGCGCTGCCTCGTTGGCAAACTGCGCCACCGCTGCGAAATCCAGCGCACTGCCAGCCTCCTGCGGCACGATAAAGGCACACACACCCTCGCCCAAACGCTCATGGGGCATGGCTACCACAGCAACCTCGCGTATGCCGGGGTGATCGTGCAGTACGTCCTCGACTTCCTTGGCGCTGATGTTCTCACCGCCGCGGATAATAATATCTTTCTTCCTATCGGTGATCAGGATCGCGTTATCCAGCGTGCGATGGCCAATGTCGCCGGTCAGGAAGAAGCCCTCTTTATCATGCGCCTCGGCATTCTGCTGCGGGTCGGCGTAACCCAGCATCATGCCCGCGCCTCGCGCGGCAATCTCCCCATCCTCGCCCACAGGCAGTTCATTGCCCTGTTCATCCAGGATTTTGACGTCGTAGGCGTAGATCATGCCATCCGTCTCTGCCGCAAGTTGCTGCTGGTCGGCGCGCACAAAGCCCTGGGTGATCACCGGTGTTTCGGTACTGCCGTAAACACGGAAGGCGCGGCAGTTGTCTAAATGTTCCCAGGCGTCATTGATCACCTGATGGGGCACAGCAGCGCCACCGCAGGCAAACAGGCGCATGCTGGGCAGACCGGTGTTGTTGCGTTTTGCGGCTGCCACCAGTTCGACCAGGAAAGGTGTGGCACCGACACTGGCCGTAGCGCCGACTTCATCGATATAGGCAACTGCGGCATCGGCGTCCCAACGAGACATAAGCGCAGATTTCACCGGTGTCACAAAGGGCAAAACCATGCCGGAACCGTAACCGGTGATATGCGTGACAGGCGATGGCATCAGCATAATATCGCGCTCATTCATCTCCCATAAATCCAGCGAGTTCTGTATCACCCGCGCCAGTGTATTGTGGCTGTGAAGTACCGCCTTGGGTGTGCCGGTAGTACCTGACGTGTAGAGAATTGCCTTGATGGAATTAGGATCCACCTCTGGCAGTGAGGCGATGTCAACGGGCTCATTGTCGATGAGGTCTTCGTAGCGCAACATACCCTCGTGGGATTTCTCCGCGCGCACCGTGACAACGAACTCCAGATCGGGAAGGTCGGGACGCAGGGCCTCGATCATGGAGGGGAATTCCGCGCTGCGAAATTTTTCCGGAATATAAATCAGGCGTGCCTTGCAATCCTTGAGAATGAAACGCAGCTCGCGGTCCCTGTAAATCGGAATCACCGGGTTTACAATCAAGCCCAATGCAGAGGCGGCAATATCCAGCACCACTGACTCCCGCCAGTTGGGTAACTGAAAACTGATGACGTCGCCTTTTACCAGACCCAGCTTGCGCAGACCGGTGGCGAGTCGACGAGCCTCCTCGGCGATCGATCCGTAGGTGATAGAGGCCTCTCCCTCCAGGTAGATCGCTACTTCCCCGGGGCTTGCTGCTGCCTTTTCCCAAGCACCCTGGGCGATAGTGCGGTCGCCCCACACTTTGCCATCACGTGCTATACGTTCGGCGCTCAAAGGATTTTTTATCAAGTCAGTATTCTCTTCAATGTTTCGGGGTCAAAGCGAGCGCTTGCTGAAAAACTACAGCTCAGAAAGTACGTGCCCACCATCGACCGTTATCACCGCACCAGTCATCAGTGAACCGGCATCTGAAGCCAGCAGCAACAGCGGCCCATTCAGTTCCTCAAGATTTCCTGTACGGCGCTGGGGGATGCGCTTGATTAACGCCTGCCCGTCGTCAGTTTTGAACCAGTCGCGATTCAACGGCGTCTGGAAATAACCGGGACACAGCGCATTGACCCGGATATTGTGCTGCGCCAGCTCCAGTGCCGCCGCCTTGGTGAACTGCACCACACCGGCTTTGGAGGCCGAGTAATTGGTCAGTGCCTTCTGTACTCTTTCAGCGGTGATGGAAGCGATATTGACCACACTGCCGCCGACACCGGCGGCGATCATGCGCCGTGCGCTTTCCCGTGTAACGTAGGCCACACCGGTGAGATTGGTATCCACCACACGATTCCAGTCTTCATCGGTCAAGTCCAACAATAGCTTGGGGATGGTGATGCCAGCGTTATTCACGATAACCGTTGCAACACCAAATACTTTCTCGATCTCATCCAGTGCTGCCGTCACACTGCCGCTGTCGGTAACATCCATGGTCACGGCCAGGGCTTCACCGCCAGTGGCAATAATCTTGTCCGCCTCTTCCTGTATCAGCTCGGTGCGGCGGGCCGCCAACACCACCCTGGCACCGGCCTGCGCCAGCATCGGCGCGAAATGGCTGCCAAAGCCACTGGAGGCCCCCGTGACCAGCGCGACCTTGCCCTCCAGTGAAAAGGGCTGCAGCAAATCCTTAAGTGTCATTATCGCAATTCCTTACTCAAGCGTTGAGGTACTTATCCAGGGTCTGGTGGAAATGACGGATACGAACTTCCTGGTAATTCCCCAATGTCACCGTGCCTTTCTTCGAAGCCTTAAGCCCCTTTTGCACCTGAGGCAAGTTGGCGCCGTCCTGGTTGAAGACACCCGCCAGTCCGGCGCCCATTACCTCTGCACCCTCGCTAAACGGCTGATCAATACCAAGGCGGAAAGTGGGCGCGTCCTCCGGCGGCTCAGTACCTTCTGGATAGCGAGTAAGCAGGAAGATATCCATAATGCAGCTTTCAACGTCATCACCGTTGGGGCGATGTCGATAGTTGATTACCGTGCCGTGTCCTGCCCAGGGCGCGAAGTTGGGAAACAGCATATAGAGGGTGGAGTCCATCAGTTCAGACATGGTGGCGCGGTCGGTAAAATCCTCGCCCGCCTGCTCGCTGACGGCTGGCAAGGTAATATCGGCCAGGGTTTCCCGGGCGGTCTTGCCCGACTCAACCTCTGGACGCTCCTCGCTGCCGGCCAGGACCATCATCGCATCCATGGATTGCTGCTCGGTAAACTGATCCGCGTGACTTGGGTTAGCAACACCATAGGCCGTAATGGTGCGACTGACATTATCACCCCACACATCGTACTGGGAATTCTCAATGGCCTGAAAGGGCATCAGTTGCGGGTGTGTGGCGATGGCATGGTAGGACTCAATGAAAGCCTCCAGGCCGACTTTCCAGTTGCAGGCGATCACTTTCTCAACATGTACCGCGATGTAACGATGTTCGTGTTTCCACTGTTCCATATGCGCGGGCAGCACGCCCATAAACTCTTCCAGCGAAGGTGCATCGTCGTCCATACAGATGAATACCCAGCCATCCCAGGTAGCTACGCGCACCTCGGGCAACTTGTTTTCCTCCTCGGAGACATGGGGGAAATCCCACTGGCAGGGTGCGCTGTCGAACTCACCATCGAGCTTCCAGGTCCAACCATGGTAGGGACAACGCAGGTTATCGCTGCGCCCGGCACCCCGTTTCAGTGCCCGACCGCGGTGCAGGCAGGAGTTGTAAAAGCCCTTCAGCTCACCGGCATCTGTGCGTGTCAACAGAATCGAATCGTTGACAATATCGTAGACGAAGTAATCACCGGCGGTCCGCAGCCGACTCTCTCGACAGGCCATCTGCCAGGTCTTGCGCCACACCTTGTCGACTTCCTGGTCAAAAAACTCACGTGAGAGATAACGCTCAACGGACAGGTCTTCAGAACCCAGGTAGGTGTCCGTACTGTCGCGCAAGGCGTCGGGCACAGCCACGGTCTCCCGGTCCAACAGGTCCTGGAACGACTCGGCGGGGTCACGTGCCGCAATCTGCTCCGGTGTCAGCTTCACTTTCTCATTCATAGGGTAAACCTCTTTGCTGTTCTATTAGCATCTGTACTAGCGCTGCAAAATCGTAACGGCGCTGATTCCGGGCGCACCGTACACATGGGTATAGGCGAGCTTGGGATCATTGGGCACCTGGTGATCACCCGCTTGCCCGCGCAACTGCAATACATTTTCGTAGACCTGGCGCAATCCGGAAGCGCCAATAGGCTCGCCATTGGCCAGGCAACCTCCGTCGGTGTTCACCGGCATACTGCCACCAATGTGTGTAGCGCCGGATTGAATCAGTGCTTCCTGTTCACCGTGTTCGCAGAAACCGTTTTCTGCCATATGCATAATTTCTGCACCGACCTCAGTATCCTGCAACTGCATCACGTCCATATCCGTCGGGCCAACGCCCGCCATCTCAAAGGCTGCCTTTGAGGCATCAACGGTAGGACCGTCCACCTGCTGCAGCGCCTGGCTGGGGGCGAACACCTCAAAGGAGCCGAAGCGCCGGGATTTCATGGCGGCCGCTTTGAGGACTACCGGCGTATCGGTGTACTTGTGCGCCTGGTCAGCCCGCGCCAGTATCAATGCCACACCACCTTCGGAGGGGGAGCAGAACATGAATTTGGTCAGGGGGTCATTCACCATCATGGATTCGGCGATGACCTCTGGCTCGATGGGCTCACGGCGCCAGGCATTGGGGTTTTTGGCACCGTTAATGAAGGCCTTCTCCGATACCTTGACCAGGGTATCGTTGCTGATACCGTAGTCGTGCATGTACTTCTGGATCTTCATGGCGAAAAACTGGGTGGTCATCATCATGCCCACTTCGCCGTACCACTCGCCTATTCCCAGCTCTTTGGGGTCGGCATTGAAGGCGCCGCGAGCGTGCTTGTCAAAGCCGGACACCATGCCAACGTCATATTCGCCTGACTTGATCGCGTTGTAGGCCGATATCAGGGAACTGCCGCCCGTGGCACAACCATTGGCCACGTTAATAAAGGGAATACCCGTTAAACCCAGTTCGTTTACCAGGGCGTCGGCGCTACCGGCGCTGGCGCTGCCGCCAAAGGCAAACTGAATATCGCGCCACTGTATGCCGGCATCCTGCAGTGCCAGGCGCGCCGCGAAGGCGCCCTGCTGCAATCCGCTGCGGGCAGGTGTACGACCAAAGGGATGAATTCC
>CBDTVJ010000089.1:0-11153 GCA_965363655.1 uncultured Halieaceae bacterium
CCGCGCTCACCATTGAGCTGGAAGAATCGGCCACACAGTTTCTCACCTACCTGCGGGATGTCCGCCAACTGTCCCCCCATACACTGAGTAATTACCAGAGAGACCTGATCTCCCTGCAAAACTACTGCCAGGCCCATGACAAGCAGTCGGCCGCGGATCTGGTAGAAGCTGATATCCGCGCCTGGGTAAGCCTGATGCATCGCCGCGGACTGTCCGGCAGTAGCATCCAGCGCAGCCTTTCTGCCAGTCGCTCTTTCTATAATTACCTGGGCCGGCAAAGTGGCCGGCTACGCAACCCCGCTGCCAGTGTGCAGGCGCCGCGCCAACCGCGACGGTTACCGAAAACCCTCGATGCGGACCAGGTCGACAAGTACCTGTCCTTCGACTCAGAGTCCGAACTCGCCCTGCGCGATCGCGCCATGGCAGAACTTTTCTATTCATCAGGTTTGCGGCTTGCCGAGCTGGCGGCGGTGGATGTCAGCGACATTGACCCGCACTCAAAACTGCTGACGGTGACCGGCAAGGGCAATAAAACCCGCACAGTCCCCGTGGGCAGGGTCGCGCTGGACGCCATTGCGCACTGGCTGCAGGTGCGCCCCGCCACTGGAGATGAGAGTTCTCCACTGTTTACCAGCAGCCGCGGCGGTCGCATCAGCGTGCGCAATATACAAGCTCGCTTAAAACTACAGGGCCGCAAGGCGGGCATGCACCAGGACGTCCATCCCCATATGCTGCGCCACTCCTTTGCCAGCCACATGCTGGAATCCAGTGGCGACCTGCGCGCGGTACAGGAACTGCTGGGACACGCCAATATCTCCACCACCCAGATATACACCCACCTCGATTTCCAGCACCTGGCCAAGGTCTACGACGCGGCCCACCCCCGGGCAAAACGCCGCAAGCAGGATTGACGTGGGCATCGCGGTAATCACCTTCGACCTGGACAACACCCTGTGGGATGTTGAGCCGGCGCTTATCCGGGCTGAACAAGCCCAGCAGGACTGGTTGCTGCGACACCGGCCAGGCGCAGTGGACGCCTTCGATCACGAGGCGCTCTGGGAATTCAAGAAGTCCGTGTGGAAACGCCACCCTGAGCTGCTGCACCACGTGAGCCAGATGCGCACCCGGATGCTGTACGAACTGCAGGTGGCGGCCGGCTATAATGAACAAGAATCCCGCAGCGGCGCGGAGCAGGCCTTTGAAGTTTTTCTGCGCGAGCGCCACCAGGTCGTTCTTTACGAACAGGCGCTGCAGGTACTGGAACAGCTTTCCCGCAGCTATACCCTGGGTGCATTGACCAACGGCAACGCCGACATTTATAAAACCGATGCGGCTGAGTATTTTGACTTCGCCTTCCTCGCAGAGGAAATTGGCGCCAGCAAGCCCCACCCGGACATGTTCCAGGCGGCCATCAAACAGTCCGGCGTTACCGCGGCGGAAATCATACACGTGGGCGACGATCCGGAGCACGATATCCGCGGCGCCGCGGACATAGGCATGCACACAATCTGGATGAACTCCCGGGCCAGGGAATGGCCCGGAGAGAGCACTGCAGACAGGGAAATTTCCGACCTGCAGCAACTGCCGCAAGCCATTAACAGTATCGCCGCATCGCTGTAGCCGCGCACCAGCAACAAGCTGCGCATCATGTTACACATCGTTTACATGGCAACAGTAATGCCATGCACTGCACGTTGTCGGACGACCACAGTTCAACTAGTATGCACAGGATAAAACAACGAGACATCGTTGGTAGGGACACTCAACGGAAACCTGAATGAAAATACTGATAATACTCGCCCTGGCTATCGCTGCATTCCTGGTGATTGGGCGCATGCGCGCCAATAGCGGTAGTACTACAAATAAACCACCGGCGAAGGCTCTTAAAGCAAAAAAAAGAACAGCGCCACCTGCGGCCCAACAACACTCCTTCCGGGCGACATCAATCGTGCTTGGTGAAAGCGCCTGTGAGGCGGCCAGGGCGCTGGCGAAAAAGCCCTTCCTCGATAAAGACAGGGATACTCCGCTGCTACCATTAGCGGCTTGCACCGCGGCCAAATGCACTTGCAAATATGCCCATCAGCAGGACCGGCGGGACCTGGACGAAGACCGCCGATTCACTTCGTCATTGCAATCAGAGCTTTACACCACCACCGATAATGAGAACCGCAGAATCAAGAAACGCGGGCGCCGCGAGCACGACGCCGACTGAGTGCCCACTGAGTGCCCACTAACGCCAGCGCACCAACAGTTGTTCCTAAAATGCAGCTCAAACCTGTTGTGCGGGCAAAAAAAATGGGGGGCCCAAAGGCCCCCCAAAAAACGCATCGTTAAATGCGCCCGCAAGCTTGTTGTTCAAGCGCTGCCGCTGGCACCGACGAACTCGGGGTAGGCTTCCATGCCACACTCGGACATGTCCACGCCCTCGTATTCTTCCTGTTCGCTGACGCGGATACCCATGACTGCCTTGAGGATGCCCCACACAATCAAGCTGGTACCAAATACCCAGATGAAGATGGTCGCAGCACCAATCAACTGGCCGCTGAAGGATGAGTTCTCACCGTTGGTAACAGGTACCAGCAGCAGACCCAACAGACCAACCACACCGTGCACCGAGATCGCACCGACAGGATCGTCTATCTTCATCTTGTCCAGGGTGATAATGGAGAACACCACCAGCACACCGCCGATTGCACCGAACAATGTCGCCTGCAGCGCAGTGGGCGTAGAAGGCTCTGCTGTGATGGCGACCAGGCCAGCCAGTGCTCCGTTAAGAGCCATGGTCAGGTCAGCCTTACCGAACATAATGCGCGCTACGATCATGGCGGCGATGAGGCCACCGGCTGCCGCGGCATTGGTGTTCATGAATACGATAGCCACAGCGTTGGCGCTTTCGACACTGGCAGTTGCCAGTACCGAACCACCATTGAAACCGAACCAACCCATCCACAGGATAAAGGTACCGAGTGTCGCCAATGGCAGATTGGCACCGGGGATTGGCCTGATGGAGCCATCCGCGCCATATTTGCCCTTACGAGCGCCCAGCAGGAGAACACCGGCCAGTGCCGCAGAGGCGCCCGCCATGTGTACAATGCCAGAGCCGGCGAAGTCGGAGAAGCCAAGGTCACCCAGGGTGTACATACCAAACACTGAGTTACCGCCCCAGGTCCAGGAACCTTCCATCGGGTAGATAAAGCCAGTCATAACCACTGCGAACAGCAGGAATGCCCAGAGCTTCATACGCTCTGCAACGGCGCCGGACACGATAGACATGGCCGTGGCGACGAAGACCACCTGGAAAAAGAAGTCCGCAGAGGGCGCATAGGTGGCGGCCTCTTCAGCACCGGTAACACCATCACCGGTTATAGTGGAGAGAAAGATATCACCGCCATACATGATGGCATAACCACATACCATATACATGGTACAGGCCACCGCATACAGGGAGATGTTCTTGAGCAGGATTTCAGTGGTGTTCTTGGAACGCACGAGGCCGGCTTCGAGCATGGCGAATCCTGCAGCCATCCACATTACCAGCGCACCGCATACCAGGAAGTAAAAGGTGTCGAGCGCGTACTGTAATTGAAAAATATTGTCTTCCATTGGAATAACTCTCTTTTGCTAGTGAATACGGTTTAGATAGCGTCTTCGCCAGTCTCTCCGGTACGAATACGAATCACCTGTTCCATCGAGGAGACAAACACCTTGCCGTCACCAATCTTGCCGGTATTGGCGGCCTTGGTGATGGCTTCAATCGTCTGCTCGACTGCGCCTTCGGCGACCGCAACCTCGATCTTGACCTTGGGCAGGAAGTCGACGACGTATTCAGCTCCGCGATACAACTCTGTGTGACCTTTCTGGCGGCCAAAGCCCTTTACCTCGGTCACGGTGATACCTTGAACACCAATTTCTGACAGCGCTTCGCGCACGTCATCAAGTTTGAATGGCTTAACAATGGCCGTAATAAGTTTCATAGAATTCTCCTGATTGGGAGCCGACCGGAAACCCGGTCGGCTCAGTACTGCAAAGTGCTATTAGAGGCTCTTGCTGATGGAAAAAACTGCTGTGCTTTCAGCGTAGTCGGTGTCGAAGTATTCCTTTTCGTTGAGGTTGGTATCGACGTACGCCACTGCAAGATCAACACCAAAGACAGAGTAACCGAGAGTTACTGACCAATCGGTGTAGTTGTCCGCACCGTCTGACAGGAAGCCTATTTCATCGAAGTCGTTGTAGCCGACGTGAAGACCCAGGGAAAAGTCTTCCGCGAAACTCAGGCTATAGTCACCTGCGAAGTACCAGAACTCACCGGTAGAGGCGTAATAGTCATCCGAGTAGGTGGCACCGATAGACACGTCCTTCCATGACCCTGTGATATGGAACTCCTGGTAGTCGCCATCGGGATCTACGGTGTCTCCGGGATATGAGTAGTACATGTAACCTGCATCAATACCGAAATCGGTGTCACCAATAGGACCCGCCCAGCCAGCGTAGTAGTCAATTTCCATGGTGCCGTAGCTGCCGCTGCCGTCGTCGATATCGCCGAAGTCTACAGACGAAGCCCAGGTTCCAATATAGAAGCCCGGCTCAAAAGTGGCATCGAATCCGCCCTGAATGGCTGCATCCTTACCGGTCTGCGAGATACCACGGAAACGGTAGTCTGATACCAGCGCTACATTGGCGCTGATCTCAAAAGCCTGCACGGATGCTGTACCGATACCGGACAACAGGGCCGCGGCTACGGCTGCGGTCATAATTTTCTTGTTCAACATGTTTCATCACTCCTTTAAGTTAAAATCAGATATCAGACTCAGCAAAGCTCAAATTGCTACGGGCGCATTGCGTGTGCGATACGAATCTGCAGCCAAGAGATAGCAGAGTCTGTGCCAAGTATTCTATTCTTCATATATTTCAACGACATATGTATTATTACGATGAAAAATAAGGCCATCAGCGCACCCCGCAAGGCACGTTTATGGTGCAGTGCACCAAAATAGAGCACTGTAATGCGCTGTGCTGTGATTATTAAATGCTCTAGAATCGAGCCCAATCGAGTTCACAGGAAATGGCACCTTCAATGGCACTGAAACCTCCTCCACCCCCCTGGGAAGTACTGCAACAGATCGGCGAGCTCGTCGGCGGCAGCGGCGTAAAAGATGAGCTGGACAAGAGCGCCAGGTCACTGGCGCAATCCGCCCTCGCCCGCCTGGACGTGGTGAGCAGGGAGGAGTTTGACGCCCAGACTGAAATCCTCAAGCGCACCCGTGACAGGGTGGTGGCGCTGGAGGCAGAACTGGAAGCACTGACCAGTGAAGTTGAGGGCATGGTCGGGGAAAACTGATCCATTGCGGGCGGGGGCCCACTCCCTCCCGCTACACAGTCACATTCAGCTCAGGGACGAGCGATGGAACTATCTGTTGTCTACAGCAGGGCACTGGCGGGCATTGAAGCCCCACTGGTGCAGGTGGAAACCCACCTGTCCAACGGACTGCCCGCGTTTCATATTGTTGGACTCCCCGAGACCACCGTGCGCGAAAGCAAGGACCGCGTGCGCTGCGCGATCCTGAATTCCCACTTTACCTTCCCCGACCGCCGTATCACCGTCAACCTGGCACCCGCAGACCTGCCCAAGGAAGGGGGGCGTTTCGACCTGCCCATTGCCCTGGGCATTCTAAGCGCCTCCGGGCAGGTTCCACCAGACCGCCTGCACGACCACGAGTTCCTGGGGGAACTGGCGCTGGACGGCAGCCTGCGGCCGGTACCCGGGGTTATTGCAGCTGCGGCAGCCACGCAGCGCAGCGGACGCGCGCTGGTGCTGGCTAGCGACAGCGCGCCTCTTGCCGCCCATGTGCCCGGCAGCCGGATCATCGCCGCGCCCGATATTCTCACCCTGTGCGCGCATCTCAACGACAGCGAGAAGATCGCGCCTTCCCAGCCCTTGGCTGTGTCTGCTGCGGACACACTTCCCGACCTGCGCGAGATAGTGGGACAACCGGGTCCGCGCCGGGCACTGGAAATAGCCGCCAGCGGTGCACACAATTTACTGCTGTGGGGTCCACCCGGCACCGGCAAGACACTGTTGGCCAGCCGATTAACCAGCATACTGCCGCCCCCTGATCCACAGGAAGCACTGACCGGACTGGCCCTGCGTGACGTTCACTGTCTTACCCACGCCGGCAACTATGTGTTCCAGCGCCCCTTTCGCAGCCCCCACCACAGCGCCAGTGCAGCGGCCCTGGTGGGCGGCGGCAGCAAACCCAGGCCGGGGGAAATTTCACTGGCCCACGGTGGCGTTCTCTTTCTGGACGAACTGCCGGAATTCAACCGCCATTGCCTGGAAGTCCTGAGAGAGCCCATGGAGTCCGGTGAGATCACCCTGTCCCGTGCCCGTCACAAAGTCACTTATCCCGCGCGCTTCCAGCTGGTGGCCGCCATGAACCCCTGTAAATGTGGATTTCTGGGCGATGCCGAACGAGCATGTCGCTGCACACCCGACCAGATTCTGCAGTATCGGGCGAAGATATCCGGGCCACTGCTTGATCGTATCGATTTGCATGTGCAGGTATCGCGCCTACCGCCAGGCCAGCTACTTGATCCCGGGCATGAGGGAGAATCTTCCACCTCAGTGAGGACACGGGTGTGCGCCAGCCGTGCCCGGCAGGAAGACCGGCAGGGCTGCAGCAACGCGCAGCTATCGCCCGAAAAGCTGATGGAGGTCAGTGCCCTGGGCAGCAAGGAAAAATCCTGCCTGGAAGCGGCAGCAACAAAATTGCATTTATCGGGAAGAGGCCTGCACCGCACGCTACGGGTGGCGCGCACTATTGCCGACCTGGACGAGGCGGATAAGGTCAGTGTGCAGCATCTGGCCGAGGCGCTCGCCTATCGCAGCCAAGGAGAGGCCTGACTACCTTACTTGCACACAGCCGTACTGGCCGCCAGGATTCAGCACCAAGTTTTTCACCGAATTGCAAGAAAAAACTATCAAAAACAATAGTTTACGCAACTGTGACGCAATTCTCATTCCGTGGAGGAAAAATTGTAATGACTGCTGTATGGCGCACTATAAGCCCCACAACAGAAAAGGTTTCCATCAGGTGACCAAAAAAGAAACAGGTTCAGGGGACCATTATGAAAAACAAATTACCAATCATTGCCATCCTGGCTGTATCCAGTCAGTTGGCCTTAGCCGAAGCAGCGAATGACCCGGACATCCACGGGGCAGCGGCCGCTAATGAGACGGTGCCTGTGGCTGGTGCTGCCACAGCCGACACTGAAGAGGCCGTGCAAACCGATACGTCGGTAACCACCAGCAAGCTGCCGCCTTTAACGATTGAGGTAGGTGCCAGCCTGCAATTCAAGCTGGACGCGCAAATGGAATTTCAGCTGGTGCCACAACCAAACCACGAGCAGGAAATCGCCAGCGTCCACTGATTCAAAGCGAACAGTGCCGGCTCAGACGCAAGACTGCCGGTTACCGCCTTCGAAGCCCGATGCATTGGAGATGCTGCTGTACTCAGCGTGGGCAATCATAAACGACCCGAAGATCGAATCACCGAGGATGTAATCCAGGTTATCCCCAGGCAATGCGCCGGCGGTATCATGCAGATCAAAAATCAGGCGGGTGATATCCAGTTCCGAAGTATTGCCGCTGCCAGTGGCCACAGTGCCCGCGACGGGCACAAAACAGGCGCATGCAGCCATCAAGGCGAAAATACCCAGCACTTTCGTCAGCGAGCCCAATCCAGGCTGCCATTCAAGCAAGTTCATTCCCAAAGATCTCCTATCGGCCATTTTTCATCAGTAAATCAAAGCTGGGAGAATGACTGCACATATGATGCCAACCCTGCAAGTGGCCGACGTATTCCATGCCCGAACACCGGTTTCGAGTTCCGGATCGTGATCGACTTCACAACTGTCGACGCCCGTAAGATGCCGGTATCCGTCGATTCGGCCAGGGGCAAGCTGCGCAGTGCATGAAGTGTAAATTTTTTCGACACAGGCTGCGCTGCGCTGGGCCCTGCGCCAAGAGCCCGAGTAAACCCGGGCAACGGCCTGCATACGCCTCCTACAAACCGCTGCAAAGTGGGCTACAGTGTTTATGCGAAAAGCTTTACCATAGCCCGCAGAACCTGTCGGCGTGACGCGTTTCCTGTGTCGCCCACGTCGGCACCCCACACAAATTCACAGGGAAAACCGGAGCAAACCATGAGCGAATGTCCTTTTGCCAATCTGCTGGATCCCGACACCTACGCCCAGGGCATGCCCTACGAGGCCCTGCGTGAAATTCGCCAAGCCGGACCGATTGTGCGCATGGACGACCCATTAACGCAGGTACCCTACTGGGTGGTCACGCGGCGCGCAGACCTGGATGAAATATCCAAGAATCCCGCACTGTTTTCTTCAGCCGCCAGATCCGCTTTTCCCATGGAGTACGACCAGGACATGGTCGACGGTATTCACTCCAACACCATCATCAATATGGACCCTCCCCTGCACCAGAAGGTACGGCGCATCGTCCGCGCCGCGTTCACGCCCAAGCGGGTGGAATCCTACGAGGAGAATTTTCGCCAACACGCCAGGCGCATCGTCGATGCCGTCGCGGCAAAGGGCGAATGTGAATTCGTGGAGGACGTGGCCGCTGAACTGCCACTGATCGGCATTCTGGAGCTGTTGGGCGTGCCGCTGGAGGACCGCAAAAAGTTCTTTGAGTGGACCAATACCATGATTTTCGCGGATGACCCGGATATGTCCATCTCCGAGGAAGAGGGGCAACTGGCCTCGCTGGAAGTCATCCAGTACGCCCTGAACCTGGCCGTCAAACACCGTGAAGAGCCCATGGACAACATCACCGGCGCCCTGCTGGATGCGGAACTGCAGGGCCAGCCTATCTCCGAGGACCTGTTTGGCTGGATGTTCATTCTTATACTGGTGGGAGGCAACGAATCCACCCGTACCGTGATCGCACAGGGCATGCGCCTGTTGATGGAAAACCCCGACCAGTTGCAATACCTGGTAGACAACCCGGACAAAATCCCCAACGCCTGCGAGGAGATCCTGCGCTACAACACGGCCTTTATCTCCATGCGCCGCACGGCCATGGAGGATGTCGAAATCAGCGGCCAGCAGATCCGCAAGGGTGACAAGGTCCTGCTGCACTACCACACGGTGAACCACGACGAGGAGGTGTTTGGCGACGACGCCATGGAATTCGACGTAACCCGTGCCGAGCGGATGCCGGACCTGTACAACCAGCTGCGCTCCTTCGGCATTGGCCAGCACTTTTGCATTGGTACGCACCTGGCCAGGCAGGAGTTGCGCATCATGTTCCAGGAAATCATCCCGCGCCTGCGCCACCCGCAACTCAATGGGCAGCCGAAATTTGTACGCTCCTTCTTTGTCAATGCCATGAAGGAGATGCATATTACCTTCGACCCGGAGCAATCCGACGCTAACGCGGCCTGACAGGCCGCAAATCCCGGTGGCACCGGCCCTGCGGAAACCGGTGGATATTTTTCCCAGTCTGATCTAATCTTTGATTGCTAATAAGCACAGTTCACTGGAGCGATAATAATGACAATCAGAACCACCTTGGCAGCACTCTGCCTGACCTCACTAGCCACCAGCACCGCCTATGCCGCCGTGTCCCCGGAAGAAGCGGCCCGGCTGGGCAAAGACCTTACCCCGACCGGAGCCGAAATGGCGGGCAACGCCGATGGCAGTATCCCGCCGTGGAACCCGGAAGGCACACCGACACCCGCCAATTTTGTTGCCGGGTCTGACGACTACGTCAACCCCTATGCCGATGAAAAGCCGCTATACACCATCGATGGCAGCAACTGGAAGCAATATGCCGATAACTTGACAGTGGGCACCCAGGCCATGTTCGAGAAATATGGTGCTGACGGCTTCAAAATGCACGTCTACCCGAGCCATCGAGGAACGGTTCGACCCGACTGGTACTACAAAAACAGCATAAAGAACGCCACCGACGCAACCCTGGTCGCTGATGGACAAAAAATTGAAGGCAACTACCCCGGGGTACCATTCCCTATTCCCCAGTCGGGGCTGGAGGTGATGTGGAATCACATGATTCGCTACAGCGAAGCCATTGACCAGAACTACGACACCTATTACGTCGGTGGCAATGGCAAGCCGGTTCTCGCAACCACCGGCTCCTCCACATCAGTATACCCAATGTTCGAGAATCCCGACCAACCTGTTGGAGATACCAACTGGACCAAACTGCGCATCAACTACGACGCGCCCGCCCGTCGCGCGGGCGAGATACTGCTGGTACATGAACCGGGGGCCGACTATACCAAAGGAAAAGGTCGTAAAGCCTGGCAGTACCTGGTGGGGCAGCGCCGGGTGCGCCTGGCACCCGCGGTGTCATTTGACACACCCAACCCGGGTGTAGCCGGAACCAGCACCTACGATGACTCCTTCATCTACAACGGCTCCCCTGAGCGCTTCGATTGGAAGCTGGTGGGCAAGAAGGAAATGATCGTTCCCGCTGCCAACTACGACATGGTGTTCCAGACCAAGGTACAAGACATGCTGGGCGAAAAGTTTCTCAACCCGGAAGTGGTTCGATGGGAGAAACACCGGGTGTGGATTGTGGATTCCCGCCTGAAAGAAGGCAGCCGTCATTTGTACAGCCGTCGCACTTTCTATATGGACGAGGACAGTTGGGGAGCACTGGCCGGCGAGATGTACGATGGTCGCGACCAACTGTGGCGCCTGCAGTACACCTATGGCGCAAACCTGTATGACCGCAAGGCTAGCTTCGCTTCCGCCTATGGCTCCTATGACCTATTGCAGAACATCTACAACCTCAACGGCAAGCCTATTCCCGGAAAGTTCAGGAATGGTTCCACCCAGAACGATAAGTACTTCACGCCCAAAGGCATGTCGCGCGGCGGTATTCGCTAGAGCACAGCGCACGGTCAGTGCTTAAGCGCTGACCTGCAGAAACAGCAAGGCCGACGCATGTTGATGTGTCGGCCTTTTTTTTAGCATTAGAAGAATGGCCATTACTGACTATTTGGCGGCTGCAACATCTGACTCTTGCGTCGTGTGCCGCCAGCCTCGGTTGCTGCAAGCCTCATGCGGTTCGAAACCCACACGCTAATGACACCGGTGACGTGTAAGGGGTG
>CBDTVJ010000090.1:0-11059 GCA_965363655.1 uncultured Halieaceae bacterium
GCGGCATTGCGGTTCCAGCCGGTGGCAAAGGCATTGGCGGCTTCGGAGGGGAAGATACCCACCTCAGGCATGCCGATACCCGCTTCCTCAGACAGCTCCTTCACCGTGTCCAGCAACCACTGCTCGTCGCTGTTGCGCGCTTGCTCGATCATATAAATGCCGGTACCGCGCTTGGCCATCCACTTGGACAGGAACAGGGAGATCAGGGAGCCGCCAAAGCCGAACAGGGCGCAGAATATCAGCAGCGGGCCGAGGTTCAGGTCGACGCCGTTTTGCGCCAGTATGCCCTCCAGGCCCAGCAGGTTAAAAATGATACTGACCAATACCAGCACGGCCATGTTGGTGGCGAGGAATAGAAAAATTCTCATGGGAGCCAGCTTGCCTCTCTTGTCAAAATACGCAGCTTGGACAGCGGCAGCCCGCCCAATGTTGCGGGCGCGTCGCTGTTAGCGTTGGTAATGCTCTGACTTTAACAGATAGGGGCTTAGGGGTGATATTTCAAGCGGTCTCGGGCGATTCCGGGGCAGCGGCCGTAGCTGTTTCCTGCTCCGGGCCAGGTTCTTCCTGTTCTTCCTGTGCGGGATCCTGCGGCAGGGGAATCTCGCTGGCGTCTACCATGGGCTCACCGCGTTCGCTGAGCTGGGCCGCGACGACCTCTCCGCGCAGTTCGAAATCCTTTGAGCTGAGTTCGAACAGCGTATTGATGGCTTCATCCTCGTGCCGGGCGCGCATGACGGCCCGGGCCTCTGTGCCGTCTACCCAGGCCTTGCTTTTGCCCCAGTAGTGTCCGAGTTGATTGCGAATAACATATACGTCAGTCATGGTCATTCCTGGCCCCCGATAATACTGCGCGCAAGTGTAAGCATTTGCTCGGTTCGATGCCAGCCCTGTCCCAGCCCTAGCCCAGCAGGGTATCCTTGGCCTGGTTGATTTTGGCCGCCAGGTAATCGCTGCCGCCGCGGTCTGGATGAATTTTTTGCATCAGTTTGCGATGTGCCGCCACGATTTCCGCCTCGCTGGCACCTTCTTCCAGCCCCAGTACCGCCAGAGCCTCCCGGCGACTCACCGAACCGCCGCTGTCCGGCGCGGCTGGCTGCTCGCCGAAGGGCGCCTCCCCCGGGAAACGCTGTTGCAGGTAGCTTTCCAGCAGCTGCAGGGAGTCATTGTCTTCCCTGGCGCAATAGGCCTGCAGTGCCGCCAGTTGGGACTTGTCCATTTCTGCCAGGCGCCAGCCCTCGAAGTCGCCCTTGAGCACTTCGCCCTGCAGATCGCCACTGTCGTGATCCAGTTGCATGCGCAGTAGAGCCGTCTCCACGGTGGAGCTTTGCCCGCCGGCGGCAGGGGTACTCTGGCCGCGCAGGCTGGCCAGCATGGGAAACAGGCGTATGAGGTGGGGCAGGGACTGGCGCAGTACGACCAACAGGCCGGTGACTGCGGCACCCACCCAGTGCATGCGGCCGGCAAGAGTGAGGCCCACTACCGCCACCAACGAGATTCCCAGTCCCAGCTTGATGTACTCCGCGCGACGTTTGTGGGGCGGGACGGATTGGGCTCGTCGTAGCAATATGTAAATAACGGCAATAACTGCCAGTAGCAGTAGCAATCGAGGCATTGAGAGTCAGCTGTTCAACTGTTGGAGTAGCAGTTTAGCACTATCGCCCGTACGTTTTTCAAGGGCCGCCCGGCCGCCGGCGGCGAAACTGGCCACCGCTCCGAGCAGTGCGGCCAGAGTGTCGGCGCTGCCCCCGTCGAAGCGAGCGTAGGCGCCTCCGCTGAGCTTGGCCATGGTGCTAAAGGTCTGTTCTACCGTGACATCCCGTCCCTCCTGAAAAAGGAACAGGGGGAATTGTAAAATGCCGCATTGACCGGCCAGGTCGCACAGGGTGTCGGGGCTTTCCTCAATGGCATCGCCGATGAATACCAGTGCTTTTACCGGCATTTTGCGGTGCTCTGCCTGGGCGTGGCGTAACAGTCTGGCGATTTGCGTCTGCCCGCCTTCACAGCGAACCTGCCCCATCAGGCGTGCCAGCTCAGCGCTGTCTGTCAGCCATCTGCTGGCGCTGAGTTCCCCAAAGCCCCGGTAGTAACACAGTTGCACGGCCAGTTCGGCTACCTTGCCAGTGGCGCGGAACATTTCCTGCTGCTGCCGGCTGGCCTGGTCCCAGGTGGGCTGACGGCTGGCGGTGGCATCAATGGCGAACAAAAGCCGCGGTTGGCGTGAGACGAACTCCGCGATGGCCTTGCTCTTGTGCAGGAATTGTGTGATTTCCCGGGAGGAGGAGCGTCTGGAGGGTGGTTTAGCCATAGCGCTGCCCGGCCCGAACAGGCCCTCAGTCCGGCGAGTGTTGACTCAGTTTGCCGCTTTCCTGCAATTTCTCCAGGTAGTGGCGGCGCCTCGCCAACTCGGCAATAACCTCAGATAAATCATTGTCGTTGATATTTTTGTCTGTCTCGGTGTTGAGCAGTTGCCAGAGTTTGCGGCTGCAAAGCTCCTCGGCATTAAATTTAACAGTTTCCATATTTCTCTTTCACTTGTCCTTAGTCCGGTACGTGGTAAGTCGCTAACCGGCACAATCCCCGGTTTCATGGCTAGCCCGGGGGTATATTAGTTTTTAAACATTACAATGGCGTGAATATCAAAGCATTGATCTCGCCCAATGAGCACAGCTTACACTGCTCAGGCCTGAAAGGGGAAGGGTGCCTGCCCATCAAATTCAGGGCCCTCCAGTTGTGGTGGCTCTCCCGGGGCCCAGTGTTGCAGGCGAAACCTGGCGACGTACTTGATGGGTGGTGCTGCTTTAAAGTCAGGACGGCAATCGCTCATGCCGACCATCTCTACCCGCAGTTCATTGCTATCAAAGCGCGCCAGTCCATAGCCGTTGGCCGTGGTATCCACAAAACTGAGCCCTGTGTTCGCGCTGTTCGGTCCCAGCCATTTCGCCACGCTTTCCAGTCCCGTTTTGGCGTAGGTATAGGCTGCAAAAACCCCGTCAACCATGGACATATTCCATACCGGTTGGATTTTCCCCTCAGATTCGCTGTACACCAGCGCGGCAAAATCAGGGTGATCCTTGCTGGCTGCTGCCATCAGGTCTTCGAACAGGGGCGAGGAACTGATCCCTGCTACTGAGAAGTCCACGGCAAGCGCTGGTGTATCCATCTTGGCGCTGGCACGGCTGATGGTGCCGGCACCGTGCATATGGTGGTCACCGGACAGGGAAACCACGCCGCTGACTTTGCCTTCCTCCAGTTGGCTCATGAGGTAGTTGACCTCGTAGGGGTAGCCCGCCCAGCCGTCGATATTGAAAATGCTGTCATGGTAGTCGGTTAAGGGCAGGGACGACATATCCAGGCGCAGTGGCAGCAGTGGCACGGCATTGGCCCAGAGTTTCCACGTAGCGTCAGATGTCTGCAGGGCATTCACCAACCACCGGCGTTGTTCCTGGCCAAGCATACTGCCGGGAGCGCGATCCCTGGCCGGGTTCGCCACCGTGCCATCGCCGTAGGGCAGGGTGTCGGGCGGATTGCCGTTGTTATAGGCACTGCCCGCATCGGCGATGGCCACTAATTCCACCGGGTTCAGCGGCAGCCCGAGTGAGGCGGCGAAACCATCCTCCAGGCAGGGTGGACTGCGATAACTGCGGGAGTCAGTCAGTACGATATCCAGGTGTTTGCCCCAGCCCAGTTTGCGGTAGATGCGCAGGCTGTCCACGGCTGCGCTGTTTTGCGCGGCGGCATCGCCACGCAGCGTGGTTGGCTTGAAGTTGTAGGCGGGTTGGTCCTCGAGTTCCTCCAGCACCGCCGGGATATATTCGAACCAGGCCTGGCTGGAGGATAGTTTGCGCTGGGGCTCCAGTACCTGGCTGTCCCCGTAAGTGCTGAAACTCTGGAAGTTATCATTGCAGAACTCGTGGTCGTCCCAGGTGCAGACAAATGGCCAGCTTGCCCGGGCTGCCTGCAGGTGAGGGTCGCTCAGGTAGGTCTGGTAGAGGTGGCGGTAGTCGGCCAGGGACACTGCGTAGCGGTTTTCCTCAGTTTCCTGGCCATCGGGAAAAGACGGTACACGCCTGGATTGGGCGCTGCCGTCGACCCGCTGGTGCCAGCTGCGCTCATAGATAAAGTCTCCCAGGTGCAGCACGAACTGGATACGCTCATCTTCCGGCGCCTTGCGGTCTTCCTCCAGCATGCGCGCCCAACTGCCGTAGTGGGCCTGCTCGAAGCTCTGGCAGCTGGCAAAGGCGAGGTTGACCTTGCGGGCCTGATCGGGAGACGGGGCGGTGCGGGTACGGCCGGTTCTCGATAGCGAATCGCCGCCACCAATAAAGCGGTAGTAGTAGTAAGTGTCCGGGGCCAGGCCATCGATGTAGGTGCGTACGGTGTAGTCACTGGAAGGGCTGGTATGCACCTGGGCCTGCAGCAGGATATCCGTGAAATCGCTATCTGCACTTAGCTGCAGCAACAGGGGCAGCAGCACAGCTTCGCCATCCACCGCAACTGCGGGCAGTGCCCGGGTCCAGAGCATTACCCCATCCGGCTGCGGATCTCCCGAGGCGACACCCTGGGGAAATTCCAGCGCCTGCGTGAGAGCCATCGGGGGTGGAGTCGCCGCGCTCAAGGGAGCAACGGTCAGGAAGAATGTGCTGCTGGATACCAGTTCCAACAGGCTTCTGCGGGTTAAAGGCATAGCTAAGGAATCTTTTCACGCGGTGACTGGGTACTGTACTCCAAATATGGCTATACTTGCAGCCTATGGACCTGTTCAGTATTCGTAAAAAACATGCCTTGCCCACAGCGGAAACAGCGCTGCCCGGGCGCGATGACGTTATGCCGGTACCCGCATCGCACTACGTTAACGGCAACCCCCTGCGGGAACCTTTGCCGCAGCATTTATGCCGCGCCATGTTTGGCATGGGTTGTTTCTGGGGAGTGGAACGGAAGTTCTGGCAGATCGAAGGTGTTTATACCACCGCAGCGGGCTATGCCGCTGGCCTCACACCCAACCCCTCCTACCAGGAGGTCTGTTCCGGGCAGACAGGGCACAATGAGGTGGTACTGCTGGTGTTTGATCCCGCCGTGGTCAGCTATGAACAGCTGCTGCGCGCGTTCTGGGAGGGACATAACCCGACACAGGGTATGCGCCAGGGCAATGACATGGGCACCCAGTATCGCTCGGGTATTTACACCTATGATGAGTCCCAGGCTGCTGCTGCTGAAGCATCGCTGCAGGCCTATCAGGTGCGATTGGATGAGGCGGGCTACGGTGCGGTCACCACGGAGATAATGCCGGCGCCGGAGTTCTATTACGCGGAGGATTATCACCAACAATACCTGGCCAAGAACCCCGGTGGTTATTGCGGCCTGGGTGGCACCGGTGTGAGTTGTCCTGAGAGCCTGGCCTTGTAACTCGCTACTAATTGCACTGCGACTTCCTGTTGTTGTGCAATGGCGCACTGGGCCGGGTGGTCGTTCAGTCTGGGCGGCGCTTACTCATCTTCGAATTGCGTTTCCTGGGGTTCGGAATCTTCCAGTTGCTCCATCAGGTTGATGGCTACGCCCACAAAATCTGTATCAGTGATAATGCCCGTTAGCGTGCCCTTGTCGAGTACAGGCAGGCAGCCCAGTTTGTGCTGTTGTAAAAACATGGCGGTACCGCGCAGGCTGGAGTTCTCCTCTGTGGTCTGTACCGGGGTGGTCATGATTGAGGAGACTGCCACGTAGCGCTCCGGGGAGTTGTCCCCCGCGGTATTCAGCACAGTGGAGTCTTCTGCGGCAAGCACATCCCGCTGGGATACCAGGCCCAGCAGGCTGCCATCCTTGTTGACCACCGGTATGTGCCTGATGTGGTGCTCTGCCATCATTTGACGGGCTGTTTCCAGAGTATCGTCGGGCCCCATGGTGTAGGGTTCCCTGGTCATGATCTCGCTAACGGTAAGCATCTTTGTTTCCTGGTATGTGATTTAACTGGCTTGCGTAGCCTAGCGCTCCTTGGCCAATCGCGCCTTGATCGTTGTCAAAGAACCGTTGGTCGCCTGCCAGCTTTCCCCGCTTACCAGGTATAGGCAGCTTCGACACCATAGGTGCGTGGCAGGTTATAGATGGTGCCGGCAGTTTCGGTGACGTCCACCAGGGGCGTACCACCGGTGACATAGCGGTCATCAGTGAGGTTGTTGCCGTAGGCCGTTACGCGCCATGCCTCATCCTGTGAGGTCCATGTCAGGCGTGCACTGACATCTTCCTGATCCACCTTATAGATGCCTGAAATGCAGCTGGAGACGTCGAAACAGTTGTCGACGCTGGTGCGGTAGGACCAGGACACCATGGGTACCACCCTGCCCATGCTGGTTTCCCAGTTGTACTGCACCGCCACAAAATACACTTCATCCGGCAGGCGCGGCAGGTTTTCGTCCGAGCGGTCGACGGCACAGTTCTCAACCAGGTTGCCGCCCCCGATGTCCACAATATCGCACCCCGCCGTAGCACCGCCGTCCGGTACAGTGGTGATTCGCTCATCATCGTAGTCATCAATCTCACCGTCGTTGAATGTCATATTGGCAGTGATCTGCAGGTTTTCGATCGGAATTACGATCGCTTCAAACTCGATGCCGGCAATGGTCGAGGACTCGGCATTGATCAGTGCGCCGGCGATGCGGCCGGTATCAGGATTGATGCGCACGGTGGTCAGCTGGCGGTCGGTGTAGTCGGTGTAGAATATCGCGGTATTTAAACGCAGCTTGTTATCCCAGGCGTCCATTTTCAGGCCGAGCTCATAGTTCCAGACCTTTTCCGGATCATATTCATAGATTTTGCGATCCGACACCTCCAATGTGTCGGAAATACCTCCTGACAGGAAACCATTGGCAACGGTGAAATAGGCGGTACCGAAGTTTATGAAGCCGAGGTCTCCGAAGGTGTACTGAATGCTGGCCATCGGGGTGACTTCGGAGTCATCGGTTTTCATTTTCTGGTTGGCGAGCGGATCATCCTGCCCGGGGTTGTTCGGATCCTTGGCTGTTACAAACAGGTGGTCAGGATTGAAAGTGTCAGGACCGCTAGGGAAATCATAAAAATCCCCGATCAGCAACTTTTCGGCATCGCCTGTGGTCGCCAGGGTTTTTGTATCCGTAATCTGGAAATTACGTTTCAGTTCGCGCTCTTCCCAGGTGTAGCGCAGACCCGCAGTCAGGCGCCACTGTTCATTGAAGTTCCAGTCTGCCTGGCTGAATATCGAGGCAGAGGTATTCTTGGCCAGGAGTTCAGTAGTCGCGTTGGTGTAAAATGCAAAGTCGGGTACGCTGAGGGAGTTGAAAAACGGCCCGGTCGGAGACGCTGCGGTGCCTTTGTCCGTCTCTTCGTGAAAGCCAAATGCACCCACCACAAAGTCCAGTTTATCGTCAAACGCGGTGCCGGAGAGCTGGAACTCCTGGCTGTAGGCATCGGTCTCGCGCAGCTCTGTGCCCTGGTAGCTATAGTTGGTCCGTCCCAGCAGTGGGATGCCAATGGCATCCAGCTCATTAACCTCGCCGCCCTCGGTATTGCGCGCCGCGGTGATACTCTTGAAGTTGTACACATCATTGATGTCCCAGTCGACTGTCAGCGCCAGGGAATTCACTTTTGCTTCATACTTATTCGGCTGCAAATTGGCCATGATCTTGTCTTTGCCCATGTCCTCGCTATCCTGACACCATTCCTTGATGGTCTGGCCAGTGGAGGGCACGATGATGCTGGCATCCTGCGCGGCGGCCTGCCAACCGGCACCGGGAATGCCTTCCACTACTAGACAGTTCTGGCCACGGGCGGCCTGGTCGGTTTTGCTGTAGTTGTAGTTGAGGTCCAGCAGCATGTCATCGGAGGCCACCCAGCGGAACTGTGCCTGACCGCCAAAGCGCTCGACATCATTGAAATCATCGCCGTCAGACATGCCGGGGTTGCCGTTGGAGCGGCTCTTCACGTAGCCGTCCCGATTGGTGCTGTAGAGTGAGAAGCGCGACAGTACAGTGTCGCCAACAAGCGGTACATTCACTGTCAGTTTGCCGTCCAGCTGATCGAAGTTGCCCGCCCTGACTTCGGCATGACCTTCGTATTCCTCGATGGGCTTGTTAGTGGTGTAGAGGATAGCGCCGCCGGTGGTGTTTTTGCCGAACAGCGTGCCCTGGGGGCCGCGCAGTACCTGCACACTCTGGACATCAACATTGTCCATTACCGCGCCATCAGCCCGGGACAGGTAGACGCCATCGACATAGATGCCGACACCGGAATCATAGTTGACTCCGGTGTTGCGGGCACCGACGCCACGAATGAATACGTTGCCTGCCCCGGTGGTGCCGTTACCGGTATACATATCTACATTGGGTACCACTTTGGTCAGGTCAGCAATATCCCGCATGCCCAGTTGTTCCATGGTTTCCCCGGAAAAAGCCGATACGGCAATGGGGGTCTCCTGCAGTGATTCCTGCCGTTTACGGGCGGTAACAACAACTTCTTCCAACTGTAGCTGTGCCATGGCGACGTGTGGAATAAAACCCGCTGAGCCAACGGCAAGGATTGCGGATAGCTTGGATGCAATGAGCCTGCGTTTGATTTGCATGATGTTACCTCTGACAACTTATAATTATTTTTGCGACAGCTCGTCTCTCAATACGGTTGCCGCAATATCTGGTTCATTAGTCCGACGTACCAATCACGCTCGTCAGCGGACCAGGAAACCATGCACTGCAGAAAATCTAACACCTAGTCAAGGTGAAAGCCATAGCCTAAGCGAGGCAGTTTTCTACACTGCGGTTTAACTATCTATGGCAGGAGGAGAGAAGTGGGTCAGCGAAATTTAAAACAGTTTTCCCAGCAGGCTGGTAACGGCGTTTTCCACGCGTAGAATGCGTGGGCCCAGGGAGACAGCCTCGCATCCCGCCGCTTGCAGTTTCTCAACTTCATACGGTATGAAGCCACCTTCCGGCCCTATAGCGAGTAAGGTTTTTTCGGTCAAGCCGCGGGGACAGGGTGGATAGTTGCCAGGATGCGCTAACAGGGCGCGCCTGTCCGTGGTCATGGTAGGGAGCTCATCTTCTACGAAAGGTTTGAATCGCTTGTGGCATAACACGGTGGGAATTTTTGTATCCCTGGCTTGCTCCAGGCCTTGTAACAGGTAGTCGCGGATAGTCCGTTCTTCCAGTGCGGGTGTTTGCCAGTAACTTTTCTCCACCCGGTAGCTGTTGACCAGATGCAGTTCCTGCACACCGAACTCCGCGACACTGCGCAGAATACGTCGCAGCATTTTGGGGCGGGGCAGGGCGAGGACCAGTACCAGCGGTAATTTTTCCGGTGGCGTCTGCTCCAGTGAAAATTGCAGGACCGCGCGCTCATGGTTCAATTCGAGGATTTCGCCATAGCCCATCTGGCCGCCAACTTCACCTACCCTTACTCGATCACCGGTAGCGGCGCGATGCACGTGTAAAAGGTGCTGCAGGCGGCGGTCGCATACCTCGACGCGGTCGTCACCGAGTCGGTCCTCGCCGGTGAAGAGCAAAAGGTTCATCGCAGGTTTAACCGGCCCACAGGTCGTATTCGTCAGCGTCGCTTACTTCTGCCTCGACAAAATCACCGGGATTCAAATCCGTAGCGCCATCGAGATAAACCTTGCCATCGATTTCCGGGGCATCGGCACTGGAGCGGCCCACTGCGCCCTGCTCGTCTACTGTATCGATCAGTATTTCTACAGTCTTGCCAATCTTGTCCTGCAGTTTGGCGCTGCTGATTTCCTGTTGCAGTGCCATGAACCGCCCCCATCGTTCCTGTTTGACGGGATCGGGCACATGATCTGGTAGTTCGTTGGCGCGGGCGCCTTTCACTGGCGAGTATTGGAAACAGCCGACCCGATCGAGTTGGGCCTCGCGCAGGAAGTCGAGCAGGATATCGAAGTCCTGTTCAGTTTCTCCGGGAAAGCCCACGATGAAGGTACTGCGCAGGGTGATGTCCGGGCAGGTCTCGCGCCAAGCCCTGATTCTGTCCAGCGATTTCTCCGCCGCAGCCGGGCGCTTCATCCGTTTCAGTACGCTGGGACTACCGTGCTGTAGTGGGACGTCCAGATAAGGCAATATTTTGCCATCGGCCATCAGCGGTATGACCTTGTCGACGTGGGGGTAGGGATAGACATAGTGCAAGCGTACCCACACCCCGAACTCGCCCAGCGCCTCACACAGTTCCTGCATGCGTGTTTTCAGGGGACGACCGTTCCAGAAACCTGTGCGGTACTTGATGTCGATGCCATAGGCGCTGGTGTCCTGGGAGATGACCAGCAGCTCCCGTACCCCGGCGCGCACCAGGCGCTCGGCTTCCTCCATCACATCGCCGATGGGCCGGCTTACCAGGTCACCGCGCATGTCAGGAATGATGCAGAAACTGCAGCGGTGGTTGCAGCCTTCCGAAATCTTTAGATACGCATAGTGCCGTGGTGTCAGTTTCACACCCTGGGGTGGTACCAGGTCTGTGTAGGGGTCGTGTACCGGTGTATGGGGTAAATACTCATGTACTGCGCCGACGACTTCTTCATAGGCGGCGGGCCCGGTGACACTTAATACCCTGGGATGCTGTGTCGCGATCGCCTGGGCATCATCCCCTTTGCCCATGCAGCCGGTGACAATTACCCGGCCGTTTTCGCTGACGGCTTCGCCGATAGCGTCCAGTGACTCCTGCTTGGCACTATCGATAAAGCCGCAGGTGTTTACTACCACTACGCCGGCGTCTTCATAGGTCGGAACGATGTCGTAGCCGTCCATTTTCAACTGCGTAAGAATCCGCTCTGAGTCAACCAGGGCCTTGGGGCAACCGAGGCTGACGAAGCCGACTTTATTGTTGCTGCTACTCATGTCTGGTCCGTTAACTGGCCAATGCTCACGCTCGGTCCGGATGTGGAAAGAGCCGCGATTATACAGAAGTGCACGTCCGGCGAATATGTACCAGTAGTACCAATTTGTATGCGCGGGAAGATTGGGTCGCTGTGCTCGCGCGATGTACCCTGCGGTCCGTTTAGAAACAGGAAGATTGGTGAGTCCGGATTCTCTTCTGA
>CBDTVJ010000091.1:0-11015 GCA_965363655.1 uncultured Halieaceae bacterium
ATGTACCCAATGACCTGCTGGACTACCGTTACGTCACCAGGGACGGCGGTTTCGGTTTGCAGGACGACGCCTCGGGAATGGGTGACATCAGTGTGTCGGTGAACTACGCGTTTTATCGAAATGACAAGGCCGCTGCCAGCCTTGCGCTGGGTTACAAGTTCGGCACCGGCGATGAGGATGACTTCACCGGTAGCGGTGCCGACGATGTGTTCCTGGCCATGCGGTTTTCCGGCCACCATTTGTCCGACCTGCCCCTGAGTTGGCATGGGCAGGTGGGTTATCTACGTGCGGGCGATAGCGATTTACTGGAGGACTACCAGGAGAAAAACCTGTGGTTTGCAGGCATGGCGATGGACTGGCAGTTTGCCAGTAAATGGTCGCTGCTGCTGCAGTTTGACAGCCACGCCGCGCCGCTGGATAGCGATATTACCGGCGTCGGAGATATAGCCTATATGGCGACTCTCGGTACGCGCTGGCGCTTTGCCCGGCGCTGGGCGCTGGACTTCAGTGTGGTAGAAGACATCGCTGTGGAAACAGCGGCGGACGTCATTTTCCAGGCCAGCCTGGCTTATCGTCCCGGGGTAGGGGACTAGGCGGGCTGACGCGTAGCCAATACAGCCCGGGCTCTGACAGCTGCCGCGGCAACCTGTGCCGGGGCGGTGCCCCCCAGGTGATCCCGGGCCGCCACCGAGCCCTCCAGGGTCAGCACATCGAACACGTCTCCCTGAATATCGGGACAGAAGCCCTGTAGCGTCTTGAGGTCCATCTCGGCCAGGTCCAGACCGGTCTCAACCCCGTGAGCGACGGCGGTGCCGACTATTTCGTGGGCATCGCGGAAGGGTTTACCCAGTCCTACCAGGTAGTCCGCCAGGTCGGTGGCGGTGGAGAATCCACGCCGCGCTGCCTCGCGCATGTCATCGATCCTGGGTTTGATGGAGGGAATCATGTCGGCGAAAGCGCGCAGTGAATCGAACACCGTGTCGACCGTGTCGAACAGTGGCTCCTTATCTTCCTGGTTGTCCTTGTTGTAGGCCAGCGGCTGGCTTTTCATCAGGGTTAGCAGCGACACCAGGTGGCCATTGACCCGGCCCACCTTGCCCCGGACCAGTTCCGGCACGTCCGGATTCTTTTTCTGCGGCATGATGGACGAGCCGGTACAAAAGCGGTCTGGCAGTTCAATGAAATTGAATTGCGCAGAGGTCCACAACACCAGCTCCTCGGAGATGCGCGACAAGTGTGTCATCAGCAGTGCGGCGAAGGCGCAGAATTCGATAGCGAAGTCCCTGTCCGAGACAGAATCCAGGGAGTTTTCCGTGGGCTTGGTAAAGCCCAGCGCCCGGGCGCTATGCTCGCGATCAATCGGGTAGGTTGTGCCGGCCAGGGCAGCGGCACCCAGAGGCGACTGGTTGAGCCGCGCGCGGCAATCCATGAGGCGGCCGTAATCGCGCTCCAGCATTTCATTCCAGGCCAGCAGGTGGTGGCCAAATACGACGGGCTGGGCAGTCTGCAGGTGAGTGAAGCCCGGCATGATGGTCTCGGTGTTACTCGCTGCCAGCTCAATGGTACCTTGCTGCAGGCGGGTCAGTTCCCGACTGATGTTATCAATGGCGGAGCGCAGGTAAAGGCGTATATCCGTGGCCACCTGGTCGTTGCGGGAGCGGCCGGTATGCAGTTTCTTTCCGGTGACGCCAATCAGCTCGGTCAGCCGGGCCTCGATATTCATATGCACATCTTCGAGTTCGATCGACCACTTGAAAATGCCCTCGGCAATTTCCTGTTGCACCTGGTCCAGGCCGTTTTCGATCTCTTCCAGTTCCGCGCCGCTCAGTACGCCGACTGCGCACAGCATGCGGGCATGAGCGAGTGAGCCGATGATGTCCTCGGTCGCCATGCGTTGGTCAAATTCCACAGAGGCTGTGAAGCGCTGTACGAATGCGTCGGTGGCTTCAGTGAAGCGCCCGCCCCACAATTTGCTGGTGTCCTGCTGCTTGCTCATAGTGCTTAAAATCCCGCTGAAGCCATTACTGTGTTGCTTCGTTGATGCCTGTTGGCGTGATCGAAAATGCTGGTTGACTGTAATTGTTTGGGCTTGTTCCAGCCACATAAGGGTGCAAGTATATCAGCAACAGGCATGGGGAGCGTATTTATGGGGCCTGCAAGGGGGCATCCGAAGCGGACAGCGAACGATGCGGGAACGGCGGAGTTTTTTCTTCCCGACCTGTGTGCATCCAGCTCTGTATTCGTAATGGTATTACTGGCCGAACTGCTGGTGGTGGTGCATGTTTTGGCCAGTAGTTCGCTGCCGCAATTCAATTGGGACATGCTGGGCTCCAGCTCCTTGTTTGTGCAGTGGGTAGTCCTGCTCAGCGCGGCCCTGCTGTGCCAGTTGCGGGCGCCTTTTAGCCGTTTCAGCCTGCCGCTGGCGTCCTTCTGCAGCCTGCTGGTGGTAGTGAGCGTCACTATTGCCACCAGTTACCTGGCGATGCGCTTTATTGCGCCGGCCTTGCCGGGGGAGTTCACCAGTTGGCGCCTGCTGCGCAATGCACTGGTCGCGGCGGTATTGGCCGGGATGGTGTTGCGCTACTTTTATCTACAGCAGCAATTGCAGCGCCAGCA
Source organism: uncultured Halieaceae bacterium (assembly GCA_965363655.1). Taxonomy (GTDB): domain Bacteria; phylum Pseudomonadota; class Gammaproteobacteria; order Pseudomonadales; family Halieaceae; genus Marimicrobium. The sequence continues at coordinate 2,617 of CBDTVJ010000091.1, forward strand.
GAAACTGGAGTTGCAGGCGCGGTTGGACTCACTGCGCGCCAGGATTCGGCCGCACTTCCTGTTCAATACCCTCAACAGTATCGCCAGCCTGATCGAGTCGCGTCCGGCAGCGGCGGAGCAGGCGGTAGAGGATTTGTCGGAACTCTTTCGGGTCAGCCTGCAGGAGGCTTCCCGTAGTATGACGGTGGCGGATGAGTTACGCCTGTGTGAACTATACCTGGGGATAGAGCAATTGCGGCTGGGGGAGAGATTAAAGGTTGATTGGGACGTCCCAGTCCAGACGCGTGATTTGCCGATGCCCAGCCTGCTGTTGCAGCCACTGGTGGAAAATGCAGTTTATCATGGTGTTTCGCAGCTGCCACAGGGCGGTACTGTGCGCATTCGCCTGGCCCTGGTCGGTAATATTATCGAGGCCAGCGTGGAGAACCCGGTTCCCTCTCGTGCAATACAGTCCGGCGGCCATAAGCTCGCCCTCGCCAATATCCGGGAGCGTCTGGAAGCCCTCTATGGTTCCCAGGGCCTGTTGCTGGCGGAGCCCCAGGGTGAACTCTTCAGGGTGAAGTTGAGTTATCCGCGTGAGGAAGTGGTGTGAAGGTACTGGTAGTCGATGATGAATCCCTCGCCCGGGAGCGCTTGCTACGATTGTTGTCGAAGCTTCGGCCAGATACGCAATGCCTGGAGGCCGCAGGCGGGGAAGAGGCGCTTGAGCTGGTCAAGGCGCATGCCCCGGATCTGGTGTTACTCGATATTCGCATGCCCGGCAAGGATGGCCTGGAGGTGGCTGCACAATTCGATGCGTTGGACAGTCCACCTGCGGTGATCTTTTGTACTGCCTACGATGAGTATGCGCTGGCGGCCTTGCGGCACCAGGCAGTGGCTTATCTCCTCAAGCCGGTGCGCTCGGAGGAACTGGCCCAGGCCATGGACAATGCGGGCCGGGTCAATCGAGTGCAGCTGGCCAGCCTGCGGGATGAACAATCGGTACCACAGGGCGCTGGCGGTGTCCGCACGCAGGTCAGTAGTGAAACCCATCGTGGCCTGGAAACCCTGCCGGTCGATGACATCCGCTGTTTTTTGGCGGAACAAAAGTATGTCACTGCGCATAGCTCCCAGGGGCAGCTACTAATTCCCGACACGCTCAAGGACCTGCAGCAGGAGTTCGGCGAAGCCTTCGTGCGGGTGCACCGCAATGCGCTGGTTGCCCTGGCACATATCGTGCGGCTGCAGAGGGACGAGCGTATTGGCTGGTGTGTAGAGCTGGAGGGGGTAGGGGAGCGCCCCACGGTAAGTCGCCGTCACCTGTCTGAAGTCAAAAAGCGGCTTAAACGGCGCTAGAGCACGCCGGGATTCACTGACGCTGTGCCCGGCTGGTATCATTAGTGGCTTGTTTAAACGGAAATTCTGAAATGTCGCGCAAACTGACCATCGCCACCCGGGAAAGCCCCCTTGCCCTGTGGCAGGCGGAATTTGTCCAGTCCACCCTGAGGCAGGCGCATCCCGGTCTGGACGTGCAGTTACTGGGCATGACCTCCCGCGGCGACCAGCTATTGGATGTCCCGCTGGCGAAAGTCGGCGGCAAGGGCCTGTTTGTCAAAGAGCTGGAAGCCGCGCTGCTTGATGGCAGCGCCGATATTGCCGTGCATTCGATGAAAGATGTGCCCATGGAGTTTCCCGAGGGTCTTGGCCTGGGCGTGATCTGCGCCCGTGAAGATCCCTCTGATGCCTTTGTCAGTAATCGCTTTCAAGCCCTGGCAGAGTTGCCAGCCGCTAGTGTGGTCGGAACGTCCAGTTTGCGTCGGGAGTGCCAGTTGCGCGCGCGACGTCCCGATCTGCAGGTGAAATTCCTGCGCGGTAACGTGAATACCCGTTTGCGCAAGCTCGACGAAGGGCAGTATGACGCGATTATCCTGGCTAGCGCCGGTTTGATCAGGTTGGGCTTTGCGCAGCGCATTGCACAGCGCATGGACCTGGCCGATTCGCTGCCCGCCGGTGGGCAGGGTGCTGTGGGTATAGAGCTGCGCACGGGTGATGCCGAAGTGCTTGCCCTGCTGCAGGCAGTGCACGACGAGCCCACTGCCCACCGGGTCACTGCGGAAAGGGCAATGAACCGGCGGCTTGAAGGTGGCTGCCAGGTGCCCATCGCCTGTTATGCGGACTTTGTCGGCGATGGCGAGCACCTATTATTGCGTGGCCTGGTGGGAAAGCCCGACGGGTCACAACTGCTGCGCGCCCAGGCCACGGCACCGGCGGCGGAGGCGGAGCAATTAGGGGTGCGTGTGGCAGAGGATCTGCTGTCCCAGGGCGCTGCCGCCATTCTGGCTGAGGTCTATGGCGGATAGTACGCTGGCTAGCGGTTCTGCCGATGGCAAGGGCGGGGTTCTGGTCACGCGACCAGCAGGAGAAGCCGCCGAAATCCTCTGTACAGCAGTACAGGCTGCGGGGTATGTGCCCCATAGCCAGCCGCTACTGGAATTGCAGCCATTGGCGTCGCTGGCAGCGCCCCGGCGCCAAAAATTGCTTGATCTGGATTTATACCAACATGTCATTTTTATCAGCGCCAATGCGGTACGTTTTGGTATGGCGCTGATAGAGGATTATTGGCCACAGCTGCCCGCTGGCTTGAAGTGGTACGCTATCGGCGCTGCTACGGCGGCACTGCTTGAGCGTTATGGCATCGAGGCCATCACACCCGGTAGTAATATGAGTAGCGAAGGCCTGCTGGCGGTGCCGCAACTACAGCATGTGCAGGACCAGCGCGTGTTGGTGATCAAGGGAGAGGGCGGCCGGGATACCCTGGCCCGGGAGCTGGCCCAGCGCGGAGCCAGGGTCGATGAGCTACCCTGTTACCGCCGCAGTCGCCCCAGCCTGGCCAAAGGGGCGCTGGCCCGGAAACTGCTTGATGGCAACATTGCTGCCATTATGATCAGTAGTGGTGAAGGCTTTGAAAACCTGCGGGTATTGCTTAGCCCGGCAGAAACCACTAACTTTAAACACCTATGTATAATCGTGCCGTCACCGCGGGTTGCCCGCATGGCGCGAGAAGCGGGTTTCGACCGGGTCGTAACCGCGGAAAATGCCTCCGATGCGGCGATGCTCTGCGCCCTGGAGGAATGGCAAGTCAGCTCGGGAGAATAACTAGTGAGCGAACAAGAAACACAAAGTAGTGAAGAGCCTCTGGAGGAAGTGGCAGCAGCCACATCCACTGCGGCTGGTGAATCTGGCCAACAGACCGGGGCCGCGCCGAAAAAATCATCTTCCGCAGTAGCCTGGTTGGCGCTGCTGCTGGTGCTGGCACTGGCGGGCGGTGCCGCCTGGGTATTGCGGGAGGCGGGAGGCCGGGAAGCGGCATTGCTGGAGCGAGAAGCTGCATTACTGGGGCGAGTGTCCGGGCTGGAGGCCATTGCGGGGCAGAAGCAGACCAACCTGGATGCCCTCAGTGAGCAAATCCAGGGCGAAATGCGTTCCGGGCTCGGCGCCCTGCAAATTGAAATTGGCACTGAAACTTCCCGTTTGTCCCAGGAGCTGGCATCTGTCGAAGCCCAATTGGGAGAGCAGGGAGATGAATTGGCGCGGTTCAGTACCAGCGATCGTGACGACTGGCTCATGGCCGAAGCTGAATACCTGTTGCGCCTCGCCAACCAGCGCCTGATCATGGCCGGTGATACCGTTGCGGCCCAGGCCTTACTGGGCAGTGCCGACGATGTTTTGCGGGAGGTGGATGACATTGGCCTGCATCAAGTCCGCGCGGCAGTTGCGGCCGACCTGGCAGCGGTGCGCGCAGTACCCAAGGTTGATGTTGAGGGTATTTATCTGCGCCTGTCGGCTTTGATCGAACAGTCCGGGGAGCTGGTCATATTCAGGATGCGTGATCGAGAAGAGCAACCTCGCCCCGAGGCGGCACAAGACTGGCAGGGCCGTCTTCGCCAGGGTTATGAAGCAGCGCTGGACAAGCTCTCCGACTACATCATCATCCGTCGTCGGGATGTACCCATGCAGGCCCTGATGGACCCCCAGTGGGAGGGCCTGGTGCGACAGAACCTGCGCATGTTACTGGAGCAGTCCCAGGTGGCTTTATTGTCCGGTAACCAGGTTCTGTACCGGGAAAGCCTCGGTCGCGCGCAACACTGGGTGGGCCACTTCCTGGAGTCCGACGAGGCCGCCGCACGCGCTATTGCCAGGGAGCTTGCAGCGCTGGAGGGTTTGACGGTGGCTGTTGCGCTGCCCGATATCTCCCGCTCATTGCGGGCCCTGGACGATGTCATTGAGCAAGGTCTACAGCAGGGAGGCGGCGAGTAAACCATGCGCAAAATATTCACCATAATTCTGCTCGCGCTGCTTCTTGGCGTCGGGGTAGTCGCTGTTATCGAGACGGACCCTGGCTATGTACTGTTGTCCTATGGCAACTACACGCTGGAGACCAGTCTGTGGGTGGGGCTGCTGTTGCTGGTGCTGTTTGTACTGGCCATATATGTGGCGCTGAACCTGTTGTATCGCTTGATAGGCGGCCAGCGATCACTGGTTAATTGGTTGGGAACACGAAAGACGCATCACGCCATGCGCCTCAGTACCCGCGGCCTGCTCAGTTACACCGAGGGTAACTGGGACAGGGCCCGCAGCCAACTGTTGCGCGGAGCGCAGAAAAACGAGGCACCACTGGTGAATTACCTGCTGGCGGCTCGATCCAGTGGCCAGCTGCAAGAGTCAGAAAAAGTCCATGAATACCTGCACGCGGCGGTGGATGCGGAGCCTACCGCGAAGGTGGCCGCTGAAATTACCCTGGCTGAGATCAAGCTGGATGCTGCGGAGTACGAGCAGGCGCTGGTCGCCTTGAAGCAGGCGCGGCTGAATATAAACCGGCACCCCAATGTCCTGAATTTATTGCGCCGTGGATATGAGGGCTTACAGGATTGGGACGCGCTGCTGGAATTGTTGCCTGATCTGAAGAAGCACAAGCAACTCACTCCTGATGCGTTTGCGCAACTTGAACGGGAAGTACACTGCCGTCGCCTGGAGCAGAGCGCCGTGGGAGCCGCAGCCTCGGTAGACGATCTCAACAGCGCCTGGCAAAAGCTACCGACTCGCCTGAAGCAGGACGCTGCCGTGCTCAATGGCTATGTGCGTCTGCTGATAGGCCTGGGTGACCACACCGCTGCAGAAAAATCCATTTTGCGCGCCTTGAAGCACCAGTGGGATTCGAATCTGGTGCGCCAGTATGGTTTTGTCGAAGGCGATAACCTGTCGCGGCAATTAACCGAGGCAGAAACCTGGTTGCCCAGTCACACCGAGGACCCGCAGTTGCTATTGTGCCTGGGACGTTTGTCCGCCCGCGATAAACTGTGGGGCAAGGCGCGGGATTATTTCGAGAGCAGTTACCGCCTGCAGCCAAGTCCTGAAACCTGCGCCGAACTCGGCCGCCTGTTGACCGCTCTGGGTGAACCCAATGTGGCCGCGGCATACTTCCGCGAGGGTCTGATGATGCAGGAACGGGATCTGCCGGCTTTGCCCATGCCCGAAAAAATCGCTGCCCATGACCAGCTGATCGCGCGCTCCTGAGCGCCTGCAAGGGTTAATGGCGCCTTGCGGCGTTGCTAACCCGAGCCTGGCCCCTGGTTTTCGGTGGGGAGCTTGATCCCCAACTCATCCCATAGACTATCCACCCGTTGTTTTACCGAGTCATCCATGGCGATGGGTTGGCCCCATTCGCGCTGGCTCTCACCGGGCCATTTGTTGGTGGCGTCGAAGCCCACTTTCGAACCGAGGCCGGAAACCGGTGAAGCAAAATCGAGGTAGTCGATGGGCGTGTTCTCGATAAAAACCGAGTCGCGCTGTGGGTCCATGCGTGTGGTCATAGCCCAGATGACATCCTTCCAATCCCTGGCGTTGACGTCCTCGTCGGTGACGATAACGAACTTGGTATACATAAACTGCCGCAGGAAAGACCAGACCCCCAGCATGATGCGTTTGGCATGTCCGGGGTACTCTTTGCGTATGGTCACCACCGCCAGCCGGTAGGAGCAGCCCTCGGGGGGCAGGTAAAAATCGACGATCTCCGGGAACTGCTTTTGCAAAATGGGAATAAACACCTCGTTCAGTGCGACACCCAGGATGGCCGGCTCGTCCGGAGGGCGCCCGGTATAGGTGCTGTGGTAAATAGGTGATTCACGATGGGTAATGGCTTCTACGGTAAAAACCGGGAAGCGTTCCACCTCGTTGTAATAACCCGTGTGGTCGCCAAAGGGGCCCTCGTCGGCCATCTCCCCCGGTTCGATATAACCTTCCAGAATGTACTCTGCTGCAGCGGGTACCTGCAGGCCGTGTTCGCGACACAAGGGCGTGAAACATTCTGCCAGCTCAGTCTTGCTGCCGCGCAGTAAGCCGGCGAAAGCGTACTCAGAAATGGTATCGGGTATGGGTGTAACAGCGCCCAGTGTGGTGGCCGGGTCTGCCCCTAGCGCCACGGCTACGGGATAGCGTTGGCCGGGATACTTGATTTGCCACTGGCGAAAATCCAGGGCGCCACCGCGGTGCGACAGCCAACGCATGATCAGTTTGTTGCGTCCCAGCAACTGCATGCGGTAAATGCCCAGGTTTTGCCGCTCCTTGTCCGGGCCGCGAGTGATTACCAGTGGCCAGGTAATGAGTGGCGCGGCATCGCCCGGCCAGCAGGTCTGGATAGGTAGTTGATGGAGATCGACATCGTCGCCCTGCTTTGCGTGGTACTGGCAGGGCGGGTTGCGCACCACCTTGGGGGCCATGTGCAACACTTGTTTCAACAGGGGCGCCTTGTCGAGGATGTCGCGCATGCTCTTGGGAGCATCGGGCTGGCGCAGGTAGGCCAGCACTTCCCCGATCTCGCGCAGGGCATCCCGGCTTTCTGCACCCATACCCAGGGCGACACGTTTTTCTGTACCAAACAGGTTGGCCAGTACCGGGGTGTTATAGCCTTTGGGGTTTTCAAACAGCAGGGCGGGGCCGCCAGCGCGCAAGGTGCGGTCGGCTATTTCGGTCATCTCGAGATGGGGGTCGACCTCTGCCTGGATGCGTAGCAACTCGCCGCGTTGCTCCAGTGCGGCAATGAAATCCCTGAGGTCTGAATATTTCACGCTGTGGCAATCCGTCCGCTGCTCATTTCGATGGGACAGTATACCTTGTTCACGGCGTGCGCAATTGGCAGGCCGTGATTGAAAGTGCCGGTGAAACGCTTACTTGCGCTTCATCGACTTGAAGAACTCCTCGTTGGTCTTGGTGTCCTTGAGCTTGTCGGACAGGAACTCGATAGCAGCCGTGTCTTCCATGCCATGCAGCAATTTGCGTAGAATCCACATGCGCTGCAGTTCATCCTCGGCGGTGAGCAATTCTTCGCGGCGTGTACCGGAGCGGCGAATATTGATTGCGGGGTACACACGTTTCTCCGCAATCTTGCGGTCCAGGTGCAGCTCCATGTTACCGGTGCCCTTGAATTCTTCGTAGATTACTTCGTCCATCTTGGAGCCGGTATCGACCAGGGCCGTGGCGATGATAGAGAGGCTGCCACCTTCCTCGATGTTACGCGCAGCACCAAAGAAGCGCTTGGGGCGTTCCAGGGCATGGGCGTCGACACCACCGGTCAGTACCTTGCCGGAGCTTGGTATTACCGTATTGTAAGCACGCGCCAGACGGGTAATGGAATCCAGCAGGATGACCACGTCTTTCTTGTGTTCCACCAGCCGCTTGGCTTTCTCGATGACCATGTCTGCAACCTGCACATGGCGCGAGGGTGGCTCATCAAACGTTGAGGCCACGACCTCGGCACCCCGTATACCCACAGAGCGCTGCATTTCCGTCACTTCTTCCGGACGTTCGTCGATCAGCAACACGATTATGTAGCACTCGGGATTATTGGTGATGATCGCCTGGGCGATGTTCTGCATCATGATGGTCTTGCCGGCTTTGGGCGGCGCCACCAACAAGCCGCGCTGGCCCTTGCCGATCGGGGATACCAGGTCGATGATCCGACCGGTCAAGTCCTCGGTGCTGCCATTACCTGTTTCCAGTGTCAGGCGCTCATTCGGGAATAGCGGGGTAAGGTTCTCAAACAGGATCTTATGCTTGGAGCTTTCCGGCTTGTCTAAATTGACTTGGTCAACTTTCAGCAGGGCAAAGTAGCGCTCGCTGTCTTTCGGCGGACGAATCTTGCCGGAAATGGTGTCCCCTGTACGCAAGTTGAACCGGCGAATCTGGCTGGGGGACACATAAATGTCGTCGGGGCCGGCCAGGTAGGAACAGTCGGCGGAGCGCAGGAAGCCAAAGCCGTCCTGCAGTATTTCCAGAACGCCGTCGCCGTAGATGTCTTCGCCGCTCTTGGCATGGCGTTTCAGCACCGCGAAGATAATATCCTGCTTGCGCGAGCGGGCCATGTT
>CBDTVJ010000092.1:0-10968 GCA_965363655.1 uncultured Halieaceae bacterium
CATATTCGCTCCTGCGCCTTCCTCATTGCCGACGGCGTGCTGCCCGGTAACGAGGGCAGGGGTTACGTGCTGCGGCGCATTATTCGCCGGGCAATACGGCACGGTAACAAGCTGGGCGCCGATGCCCCCTTCTTTTATAAGCTGGTGCCCACGCTGGCGGACCAGATGGGAGAAGCCTACCCGGAGCTGGTGAAGCTGCAGCCGCAGATTGAAAAGGCCCTGCTGACAGAAGAAGAGCAGTTTGCCAAGACGCTGGACCACGGTATGCAAATACTCGAGGACGCCCTGGCTGACCTGAAGGGCAGTGAAATTCCCGGCGACGTGGTGTTCAAGTTATACGACACCTACGGCTTCCCCACGGATCTGACCAACGACATCGCCCGTGAGCGTGACCTCACCCTGGACATGGCCGGCTACGATAGCGCCATGGCTGAGCAGCGCACCCGCTCCCAGGAAGGTGGTAGCTTTAAAGTCGACTATAACGATGTCCTGACACTTGAAGGCAGCACAGTATTTACCGGTTATGACAGCCTGGCAGGTGAGGGCGTGGTGACGGCTATTCTGCGCGATGGCGAGGAAGTGGATAGCCTGACGACTGACGAATCCGGTGTGGTGGTACTGGACAGCACACCTTTTTACGGCGAGTCCGGTGGGCAGGTGGGTGACAGTGGCTACCTGAGCGGCGCAGGCCTGCGCCTGGAAGTCAGCGATACAAGCAAAGGTTCCGGCCAACACCTGCACCATGTAAAAGTCCTGCAGGGTGCGGTCAACAAGGGCGATACGCTGCAAGCGCAGGTGGATAACGAACTGCGCCAGCGCACCAAACTCAATCACTCCGCCACTCACTTGTTGCATGCAGCGCTGCGTGAAGTACTGGGTGATCATGTACAGCAGAAAGGCTCCCTGGTGGATTCCCAGCGCCTGCGCTTTGACTTCTCGCACTTTGAGGGCGTGACGCCAGAGCAGCTCAAGACGATAGAGGCCAGGGTGAACGGCCAGATTCGCGCCAATACCGATGTGCAGACCCGCCTGATGTCCATGGACGAAGCGGTTGAAGCGGGCGCCATGGCCCTGTTCGGCGAGAAATACGGCGATGAGGTTCGCGTACTGTCCATGGGCGAGGATGATTTCTCCGTGGAACTGTGTGGCGGTACCCATGTCAGCCGCACCGGCGATATTGGCCTGGTGCGCATCGTCTCTGAATCCGGCGTGGCTGCAGGTGTGCGTCGTTTAGAAGGTGTCACCGGGGCAGGTGCCCTGGCGCTGGTGGACCAGGCGGAACAGCAGTTGGCAGCAGTCTGCGACGTGGTTAAGGGAACAGCGGATAATGTGGCGGCCAAGGTTTCTTCCCTGCGCAGCGAGAACCGCGACCTGGAAAAAGAAATCGCCCGCCTGAAACAGAAGCTGGCGACATCGGTCGGTGGTGATCTTACCTCCGCAGCCGTAGACGTGCAGGGCATCAAGGTGCTCGCCGCCAATGTGGAAGGGGCGGATGCAAAATCCCTGCGCGACACCCTGGACCAGTGCAAAAACAAGCTGGGCAGCGGCGTTATCCTGCTGTCGGCAATCACCGATGACAAGATCGCCCTGACCGCAGGTGTTACCAAGGATCTTACCGACCGCGTTAAGGCCGGTGACCTGATGCGCGAATTCGCCCAGCGCCTGGGTGGCAAGGGCGGTGGCCGTCCGGATATGGCCCAGGGCGGCGGCGCCGACGTGCAGGCCTTGCCTGAAGTACTCAAAGCCGTGCCGGAGTGGGTTTCCTCGCAGTTGGGCTAGGCCGGGCGGTGTGAAAAGTGTGGCGGATTAACACGCGCAGTTTGTTTAAATTCTGTACGCTTTATTGTTTAATAGCGCCCCGTTTTAGTGCAGCGCAGTACGGTGCAGTACAGCACAGTGCGAGGCGCGCTGGGTTTTTTCGCGAGAGTTCATGAGTCTTATAGTCCAGAAATTTGGTGGTACCTCGGTAGGTGATATCGAGCGCATAGAAGCGGTGGCTGACAAAGTTGCCGGCTTTCGTGCGGATGGCCACAGCATAGTCGTTGTTGTTTCCGCCATGAGTGGCGAAACCAACCGGCTTATTGAACTCGCTCACCAGGTGCAGGACCGCCCGGTACCCCGTGAAATGGATGTGCTGGTCTCTACGGGAGAACAGGTCACCACCGCGTTGCTCAGCATGGCGTTGAACAAACGTGGGGTGAAGGCCAAGTCCTATAACGGCAGCCAGGTGCGCATCCTCACCGATGACGCCCACACCAAGGCGCGGATTCGGGAAATTGATGACCAGCGCCTACAGGCAGACATTGACCAGGGCTATGTGATTGTCGTAGCCGGTTTCCAGGGCGTGGACGAACACGGCAACATTACAACCCTGGGCCGCGGCGGTTCCGATACCACTGCTGTGGCCCTGGCAGCTGCACTTAAAGCAGATGAGTGCCAGATCTACACCGACGTGGACGGTGTCTACACTACCGACCCCCGCATGGTGGACGGCGCCAGGCGCCTGGAGAAAATCACTTTCGAGGAAATGCTGGAAATGGCCAGCATGGGCTCCAAGGTGTTACAGATTCGTGCCGTGGAATTTGCCGGCAAGTACAGCGTGCCCCTGCGGGTGTTGCACAGCTTCCAGGATGGCCCTGGTACCCTGATTACAATAGAGGACGATAGTGAAATGGAAACGCCGACCATTGCGGGTATCGCGTTCAACCGCGACGAGGCAAAGCTGACCATTGCGGGCGTGCCCGATATGCCCGGCGTCGCCTATCATATCCTGGGGCCGATTGGTGAAGCCAATATCGAAGTGGACGTGATCGTGCAGAACGTCGCCCACGACAAGACTACCGACTTTACCTTCACCGTAGGTCGCAACGATCTGGAGCGCGCCGAGGAGGTGCTGAACAAGGTCGCGCAGGAACTCAATGCCCGTGAAGTGACCAGTGACAACAAGGTCGCCAAGGTGTCCGTGGTGGGCGTAGGCATGCGCTCCCACGCCGGTGTTGCCAGCCAGATGTTTGCCGCCCTTGCTGAAGTGGGTATCAACATCCAGATGATCACCACCTCCGAGATCAAGATTTCGGTCATCATCGAAGAGAAATTCCTGGAACTGGCAGTGCGCTCACTGCATTCATCTTTTGGCCTGGAAAAGGAACCTGAAGAGGAAAATGTTGACTAACTAGGTGAGGAAAAGGTGCGCAATGTATTAGAAATCCAAGGTTTCTAATGTTGCGGTTAAAGCGGTTTAATCCACTAGTAAAATGTGGCTGTAATAGTGGAATATGGGCTGGCCGAGCGCACTATTTTCACCTGGTAGCTGTATTCGGTTAAGGAGCTTGGAGAACAGGACGTATGTTGATTTTAACCCGTAGAGTCGGCGAATCGCTCATGATCGGCGAGGAAGTCACCGTGACAGTACTGGGTGTAAAGGGCAATCAGGTGCGCATTGGCGTCAATGCACCCCGGGAGGTCGCCGTACACCGCGAAGAGATTTACAGTCGAATTCACGAAGGTGATCCTCCAGCCAGCGAAGACGAAGAATAACCGCGCTACAACCCCTCCTATGACTTTGATTTTGCAGCCATTGTGGTATTATGCCGCGCCTGTGACTGCTACCTGAAACACGTTACAGAACCTACGGAGAGCTGGCCGAGTGGCTGAAGGCGCACCCCTGCTAAGGGTGTATAGGCTTATACCCTATCGAGGGTTCGAATCCCTCGCTCTCCGCCAATAATCCTCATAAGTGTTTGATTTTAATACAAAAAAATTCTTAGCTTATTTTCTTGGGACCGTTTTGGGACCAAATGCTCAAATACCCTGTCCCTGGGACAGGTAGAGGAGGGGGCGCCCCAGTTCCTCCCATGTGATAGATTTGCCGTCGATGATCAGCCGGGGCATCTGCACGAAGCTGTCGGGTTCGTCGGTGATCTGCCCGCGGACCACATCATCATGGCTGATTCGATAGCCGCCGCCTTCGGGCTCGATGTGCCTGCGACCAAGCTCCCGTCGGATACGCTCAAAGAGTGTCTTGAAGGTGACGAACAGGTCCTGTTCCGCCGCTGCGATCACAGAGAATTTATACCCCTCCTCTGGTCCTACCTCGAGTGCCTCAAGAGACAATTGATCGCTAAAGATATGGGCGCGAAATTGGAAGGTGTGAGGTACACCATCGAGATCCAGGATGGTCAGCGGATCGAAAGAAATGTGCTCGTAATCGAGTCCCAGATGCTCGGCAATGGACTCGTTGTAACATCGGGAGCACTTGAATTTTGTCCCTGTCTGGTACTCGACTGATACCCCGTCGCAGGGAGAAACTTTTGCTCCGCAGGCGCTGCAAGTTTGGTTGGTCATGGGACCTGCTCCGTTCAAATGGGCGTAGCGGCGATGCCGAAGCGATCGTCTTCGGCCCGGATCTCCGCGTGCATTATAATTCGTGCCAGCCGGGCACGGCTATGGCGAGTCAGCGAGGACCCGAGAGGGTGCAGCTGCCAGTAATTCTCACAAGGCATTAGTTTGCCGTTGCGAGGAGGTTCTCTTCATCAATTCCAGGCCCCTTTTCGACGCTTGGTACGTTCGGCAAAGGAAGACTCGGCGAGGGGACTTTTACCTTGAATCAGCTTTTCGAAGCCAGGTATGAAGGCACTTTTTCGGCGATGGATTTGTAGAACCTCGTCGACAAGTGTTTGCCAGCCGAGCTCATCTCCAGCCTTTTTATAACAACACCTGGCCTGGTTGAAGTGCGATAGGGCAGCGTCGTAGTACTTGCTTTTTTTCGAGTTGAGAATGCGCATCCCCAGGGCTCGATAAACCTTCGCCGCCACGTCGGGGTGGGGCCGCTCCAGTTTCTTTGCCGCTGGTTCAGTCGCGTAGTGACTAATGGACTCGAGGTCCTGGTGGGTCGAACGCCGAAGCCGCCCGACCAGCCGGTCTACCTCTTTGGTCGTGAGCCACAGCTCAATGACAAAATTCAGGTCCGCCTGATCCGAGGTGTCCATTGCCCTGACATGCCATTTCGCCCGCTCCACTTTTGGCACGTACTTCATTAGCAGTTCGTAGGCCAGTTGGGACGGGAATGCCTCGAATTCAGTCCACGCCGATGCGAGCGCCGCGTCGGAGTGGCCCAGCTTGACCAGGAGTCTGCGCTTCATCTCGTCCAGCTTATAGCTCGCTCCACGACCGCTTGTGTGTCGTTTTTCGAGGTCGAGACCCCGTTCGACCCACTCGAGTGCTTGTTCTGGTCTACGCCGGGCTTGCAGTATCCCGGCTATGATCTCGCAGTCGACCGGCAACAGTTCGGTCCCCCGGCACAATTCGACATAAGCGTCCAGATTACCTTGGGCGGCATAGATGGTCTTCAATACTCCGCCCCAATAGCGTCGGCGGAAGCTGGCATCCTGGAGCGTACGCCCGTTCTCGTTCAAAGTTGTTGATGGCCGTCTGGCGGCATCGAATCGCTTCTGCACCTGGGTAGCGAAGTGCGATAGCCCGTTTCTGTTCAGGACATTCACCGCTTCCTGTTCGAGCTGGTAGCAAAATCCGTAATCGTCCTTGTCCATCCAGCCCAACAATCTTTCGGCAGTCTTTCCGCCATCGGCTTGTGCCGCCTGGCGCGCTTCTATCCAGCCACACATCAAGTTTTCGACAAACATCCCCAGGCTGCCACTCGAGTCATCGATCTCCTCCGCCTTTTCGTAACAACCGGCGATGAAGGTTTCATACAGTGCGATGGCGCGTTCAGCTTCCTCCGGCATGAGCTGCTCGATCTGCTTCGCAAGCTCTTCGAGATCCGTAATGAACGACCAGGATGCATTGTAATTGATGAAATTTCCCAGCCTCAGGGCTTGCTCCATGGCGCGGTCGATTGGATCGCGGTGACGGCCTCGCTTTACCGGTGTCATTGTTCGAAATCCTCGTGTTTGTCTCCGTGGTGTGGTTCGTAGCATCGCTTTTCCACTGTGTCCATCTCTTTCAGGAGCGAAAGTGTGAGGGGCTGCTCCATGAATTTCAACTAGATGCTTTTTCCGACTGATCTATGCGCGCGGCCATAGGTTTATACAGGATAGCGGAAAAACTTTGGCCAACACTCGTGCATGCGGGCAGCTCAGGCAGATTGCCGATTGACGTTGGGCAAGCACTATCTTCAGCGGTAAGCGCTGAAGGCTCGTGGAGTAGTTGTAGAATGGTTGTATAAAGTAACCAGGTACGTTACATTGATGCACGGATGAGGAGATTGCTTTTGATTCAGAGTTTTCGGGATCGGTGGCTGCGGGACTTTTATCTGGCTGACAAAACCAGTAAGAAACTACCCGCTCAAATTGAGGGCCGGATTTTCCGAAAGTTGCAGTTGATCGATGATGCGACGTGCGATCTCGACTTGCGTTCACCTCCGAGTAACCATTTTGAAAAATTGAGAGGAAATCTGGCTGGCAAGCACTGTATCCGCGTCAACAAACAATGGCGGTTGGTCTTTGCGTGGTCGGGTGAGCGCGGCGAAGCTCAAGACGTTTATCTGGATAACCATGATTATCGGTGAGGCAGGCTATGAATATCACAAAACGACAACCCGTCAGTGTCGGTGAAATGATTACCGAGGAATTCCTCGTGCCTATGGGATTGACCCAAAGGCAACTTGCCGAATCGATGGGAGTTAGTCGAAAAACTGTCAACGAGTTGTGTACCAATCGTCGTACCGTCACGGCGGACACCGCATTGATGCTTGCCACGGTCTTTGGCAATACGGCTGATTTCTGGTTGAACTTACAGCAGCGAAACGAGTTGTGGAAAGCGCTAAACACCCCAAAGCGCAGAGCGCGAATAGAGAAAGCCAAGCCCATCGCAGCCTGAATTTTTTCTGTATTGGATATTTTTTGGGACCACCATGGGACCATCCTCAAGCCTTTTGATGCCCTCTAATGCCAGGCTCATTTTTTAACGCTTTGATTTAAAAGGCATTAAGGGGCATGGCTAGGCGGCAAATAGCATGGCTCAGGGTTCGAATCCCTCGCTCTCCGCCATCTGTTAGGCAATGAAAGGTCCTTCGGGGCCTTTGTTGGTTTTACCCATCATTTACCCACCACTTTAAAACTGTTTGATACTGTGCGCCGACCCTAGACCTTCGATAAAGTCAGCACCAAGTCAGCACCAAGTCAGCACCAAGTCAGCAACCACATATAATCTTCCGCCCGATAAAATAACTTCCGCTATCACCTCATGGCGGGCATTAGCCAGATAGTGAAAGTCCACGCTTTGTGCCGGGAGCAGACGCTCAGAAACGCTCACAGGGGACTATATGACCGATATCGCTAAACAGTTGACCAATTAGGCCATCATTCTTACACTTCTTTCAGTCGAATAACAAAGAGAATAGATATGCAATCAGACCTCTTAACAACACTGGGTAGACCGCTTTGGCGACTGCTTGAGGCTCACAAAATTGATGCCGATTTTATATTTCGAAAAGTGGGTTTAGACCCATCGCTTATCAATGAACCACACTCCCGTTACTCCTATCACCTTGATTCTCAGGCCTGGCTTGAAGCGGCAGCTATAACCGGAATTGAAAATATCGGACTTGAGTCTGCCAAATTTTACAACCCGCTTGATCTAAATGCACTTGGTGTGGCGTTCCTTTCAAGCTCTACGCTTATGGAGGCACTACTACGATTAGTGCGATATGAGTCTGTCTTGAGTTCAGAAAAAATATTTTCCATTTCTGAGAATGAAGGCCGCATTGACCTACTAATTAGTACGCCGGAAAGTGAAGGCGAACTAGTCCGAATTTCTGAGGACACCAGATTGTCGGTAGTACTTGGTTTATGCAGAAAGGGCTTGAGCGATTCTTTAGAGCCCATTGAAGTCGCCTTTACTTATCCAGAGCCAAAGGCTACAGGGGATCATTTTGGTATTTTTCGCTGCCCATTATTATTTTCTCAGCCAAAATCAAGAATCTCCTTCAATATAATTGATACACAACGACCGTTTACTGCGGCTAATCGTGAAATAGCTGTAAGCAACGACCAAATCCTTGATGGAATGATAAAGGAACTCAATACTTCGGACATAGTCACGCGAGTCAAGAGAGAGGTCATTGAGCATCTTCCCTCGGGCACTCCCGGTGCCCAGGATATAGCAAAACGACTGTTCGTCAGTGCTCGAACACTGAATCGCAAGTTGTCTGAGGAGAACACCAACTTCCGGACGCTGGTTCTGGAGGTGCGTCGAGAGCTTGCAGTGAAATATCTGGCAGATAAGACCATGCCCCTGGCCGAGATTAGCTACATGTTGGGGTTCTCGGACACCTCATCTTTCTCTCGTGCGTTTAAGAGATGGACTGGAGATCCACCTGCTATCTTTAGAACCAACATTTCTGCCTGAACATTTGTCTGGCGCTTTGTGGCATCTATTTGGCGAGTATTGCTACGCCATTTTTCAAAGTAGTCTCTAAACTATTCACGTTATTCAGCGGTAGAACAACGTTTATGGATCATTTAGAAATAGAGCTAAAGTTGGCTTGGGAGGAACTCTCCTTCTGGCGTGATTTTGCAATATGGTGGAAAGCTGAAGAAAGTAACCCTCCCGTGCCCCGTATGCTTAAGGCCCTTGAAAATGCAGAGAGGCGTTATACGAAGGCACAACAGTCCCTTTAATTCCCTTGGCTTTGGCCTTGGTTGGTCGCGACGCAAGAAAGCCAAGCGCCGCTGGGAGTGCAGGGTAGTGGATGTCTTGTGAAGAGTGGGTATTGGCCGAAATTGCATAGACTTTGGCTCATAGGGTTACACCAATAGCGGTATGAGAAAGATAGTCTTTACGGGTGAACTCAACCGACTAAGGGGATTAACATGGACTTAGTATCGATCATTCTCGGCTTTGTTGTATGCACCGTTTGGTATAAATTTAGAGTCCGCCGAATCATCAAGAATGCAGAGTCAAGATTTTCTGCTGCGCGTGCTGATGCAGCACTCGAAAGACTTCAGGCGTATAGACACTATAAGACTTATGACGCGATTAAGAGTGGTGAGCGTGACGCAGATGAGCCTGGGTTAACCCCTATCGAGGAGCTACTCCCTTGGGAGGACGATCAGTATGGGTATGTTTATCTAGGCCAACCTGTACACACCGACGTTCACATTCAAACTAACTATGGCGTGATTTTGAAAGATTTCGGCATAAGAATGATCATTGAAGAAACTTACTATTGTGAAACCTCCCAGAGGAATCATTTATACTGGACTGCCGATGCAGACTTTAAAAAGGTCAAGTACGTTGGCTTTCTGCGCTGGAATCACCTTAAGAAGGTATCGCGTGGGTCAAACACCCAAGGGAGTGTCCGTAAGGGGACGTATTGGGAAGGCCTTCTATCGCCGAGATAGTCGCTGTTCTCAGCACTGGCAGTGTGGAGGTTAGCGGTTCGATCCCGCTTAGCTCCTCCAAATAAATCAAAGCGGGGGAATTCACTAATGACAGTGAGTATATCCGCGACTTGATCCGGCGTGACCAGACCAGTCAAGCTGATATCGAAGTTATCCGAGCAGCTCTGATCGAAGGCGAGGAAAGTGGTGAGCCACAACCGTCTGAACTTTGAAGCCCGATGAGCCAGCCACGCTTGTCCGTGCGATCACGCCATAATTACTGATTCCCGAAAGGTCTGGAGTTGTCCACCGTAACCTTCTGACTCGTGCCAGGCCGCCAGGTCTTCCCAGTCGATAGAGTGGTTGCGCGCGATGTCCTCTGCCTGCTCCCAGCACTGTCCATCGCCTTCCAGGTACCACCAGAGCAGACGGTCCTTCACGCAATCCGTGGGGCTGAGCAATCGAACGGTGCCTTTGGTGGTCTCGATCTCGGCGACCTTGTCGGCAGAGATTTGCTCTTGGCCAATAGCCAAAGGCGCAGAAGGGAACTCAATGGACCATTGGCACCCGTCTCTCTCAAAGTATCGAGATGCGCCCTTTGAATAAAATCCGATATCCTTGAGTACTTCAGCTATCTTCCTTTTCCTTGAGTAGGACAGGTCGATAAAGTCCAGGTCGAATGATACGAAGCGCTCATTCGTGTAAAGGCAGACACAAGATCCTCCAACGAGAACGACATTGATGTCTTTTGCTGCGAGCGTCTCTACGACCAACGCGGCCAGTTCTGCACGACTAAGTGCGTTGATGTCAGTCACAATGTTTTGCCCTTGCGCCGCGGGCGGCGCCTGTCGAGAAGCAATTGTTCCTTCAGCGGTGCGGGCGCAACACTCAAGACTTTGTCCAGCAGTGCTTCCACTTCTTGCTTGAAAGCGAAGCGAGGATTAAACCTGAAGACTCGGGTGCGGCCGATCTTCTCATTTATGAGTAGCCCATCCCGCTCCATTCTCTCGAGATGTTTTTGTACATTGCTGACGCTCATCCCGAAAGTATCGGCGATCTCCAGTGCGTAGCCCTGACCTCGTGCCGCTAGGAACAAGAGTACGCGCTCAGCACCCTCAGATCCGACAACAGCTTCAAGCATATCTACCCCCAGTTACCACTATCTGTATTAAATATGACTTAATAAGAGGTTATATTACCTTAAAGAGAGGTATATGCAAGTGGCTTATAATTTTAATAAGGTGCTGTTCTCCGGTAGAAATTGCGAATTCGTCATGGGCACGTTTGGCAGCGAGCACTGTCAGCTATTACTGCCGGAGCGGGTTCTCAATATGCGAGTCAGAACTGCAAACCTGGTCGGACATGTGTTGTTTCTGCAACAGTGCACGCATTTGATGTCTCCTGCTTTCTGGTCATGGCGGTAAGCTCATACCGGCGGTGAAGAACTTCCCGCTTGAGATATTACATGTTACGGTATAGTGTAATAGGTGAATGCATGATCGTCGAATTCAACGGTAAAAATTGCGCGAGATATCTGGGAAAGCAATAGCTCAAAAACATTGCCCCGTGAATTCTGGCTCCGGGCTAAAGCACTTCTGACGATCATGCACTCGACGCGGACTCTGGA
>CBDTVJ010000093.1:0-10944 GCA_965363655.1 uncultured Halieaceae bacterium
GCCCTCCTGCATATCCTGCTCCAATTCGCGATTGGTAGCTGAAATGATACGGACATCGACCGGCTCGCTCACGGTGCTGCCGATAGGGCGAATACGGCGTTCCTGCAGGGCTCGCAGCAACTTCACCTGCAGTGGCAGCGGCATATCGCCGATTTCGTCCAGGAACAGAGTCCCGCCGTTGGCGGCGCGGAACAGGCCTGGGTGCTCGTTGATGGCGCCGGTAAAGGCGCCTTTGACGTGACCAAACAGCTCTGATTCCAGTAGTTGTTCCGGCAGGGCGCCGCAATTGATGGCGATCATGGGCCCATGCCTGAGTGTGTCCGCCTCATGCACGGCCCGCGCCAGCAGTTCTTTGCCGCTACCACTGGTGCCGGTAATCAGGATACTGACGTCGGAGCCGGCCACTTGTTTGACCTGGTTGAGGATATGCTCCATCAACGGGCTGCGGGTCACGATGTGCTCCCGCCAGTCCTCGAAAATCTCGCCCTGGGTGGCGCCGGATTGCTGCAGGGCGGCCCGAATGGTTGATAGCAACAGGGTCTTGTCGACAGGTTTGGTGAGAAACTCGAACACACCTTTCTGGGTGGCTGAGACCGCTTCGGGAATGGTGCCCTGGGCGGACATGAGTATGACGGGAATACCCGGGTAGAAATGACGTATTTGCTCAAACAGCTCCAGGCCGCTGGCGCCGTCCATGCGTAGATCACTGACTACCAGCTCCACCGGGTTATTGCGCAGGGATTGCAGAGCCTCCTCCGCGGAGCCGGCGGTCTGTACTTTGAAACCTTCCGCCTCCAGGCGCATGGCCAGTAATTTAAGCAGGCTGGCGTCGTCGTCTACCAGCAGTAAACGGTCCTGCATGGCGTCATTGCTCCTTGCGAGTGCTGATCACCGCTTCCAGGTCGGTAAGTGCCTGTATCTTCTTTTCCAGTAGCAGTTTCTCCTGTTCAGCGTCGCTCAACTGCTGTTTCAACTCTCTATTCTGTTTTACCGTCTCGCTTTGGCGTTGGTACCAATTAATCCTGTTCTGGTTATACGCCTCAAGCACAACCAGCAGTTGTCGCTGCGCCTCTGTTAGCGTTTCATCCTGCTGCAAATCCCTGAAGGTGTCCCTGGCCTGGGCCCAGGCTCCGTAGGTCTGCAACTGATGGTTCAGTAAGCCATAGTAATAGAGTTGCCCCACACCCTCAGGCGTATTGACGCGCACCAGCTTGACCACGATTTCATCGGTACTCATGGCCATGACGTCTTGCTGCAGCTGGAGCCATTGCTCGACACTGGAAAAGGATGTGGCACTGGAGGGATTCGATGCGCCCATGGTTGTATTCCGCGGTGCTGTGGTGCAAGCGGTCAGCAACAGGGCGGTGGCGGCTGCCAGGATCAGTGCGCGGGACATATCAGGCGAAAACAGATGGGTAGTTGGTCATGGGGCGCCAGTGACAGGCTACCCCCCTGTACTTCAATACACTCCCGGGCGACACTCAGGCCGATGCCGGAGCCCTTGATAGGGCCGGTACGCTTGGAAGCACTTTGGAAAAAGGGTTCAAACACGCGTTCTGCATCCTCCGCCGGGATAGGTTCGCCTGAATTGGCCACACTGATTACCAGGCTAGCATTCTGGGTATGCCATTCTACATCTATATGGCCACCATCTGGAGTATAGTTGACCGCATTGGACAACAGGTTATCCAGGGTAGTTCGCAGTTTATAACGGTCGATCACCCATGTCTGGACATCACCATGGAGCGTCAACTGCAGGGCCTTTTTATCGATGCTGATGTGGTAGTTGCCCAGCAGTTCCTGCCAGAGTGTGTCCAGGTTGACCTCCTCGAAGGTCAGTTGCTGATGTGGCAACTGATTGTAGTCGAGCAGGTTCTCGATGAGGCGCTGCAACTCTATACCGTTGTGACGCACAATCGCCACGATCTCCTCCTGCTGCTGCGACAGCCGCCCGGCCACATGGTCGGCCAGCAGGTCGGCACCCTCACGCAGGCTGTATAGTGGAGTTTTCAATTCATGGGAGATGTGTCGCAGGAATTGTTGCTTCTGCTGCTCTGTGTCTTGCAGCTGCTGCCGCATCCATTCCAGTTTGCTGCCCAGCGCTTGCATCTCTTCCGGCCCGGATATCTCAATGGTGTGGCTCAGGCCCTCGGTCCCCAGCTGGTGGATTTCCTGGGTCAGGTCACGTATGGGCTTGTTGATCCAATAGGCGAACAATAGCAATAGCGCCAGTGCGGCAGATCCCAATAAGGACAGCTGTATTGCCATGCGATCGAGCAGGGAATCAGCTTCTTCTGCATTTTTTTCCAGCAGTTGGTCTACTGAGGCCTGCAGCCATTTTTGTACGGCTCGTGCTTTTTCGCTGATCAAGGCGAAGGACTGGTCCATACGCTGAGTGGGCATTGCCTCGGCAATCAGGGTGTCTGGCGGCTGCAACTGCTCGATGCTGGCCAGCGACAGTCCATCCAGCAGTTGTATCAGGCCTTTCACATCGGGGCTTGGTGTCGGCATGCGGTCCTGCAGCAGATTTAGCTTGCCCCTCAGGATGGCGCTTTCCTTTTCAAACAGCGCGGCCAACTCGGGCTCAGCCAGTGCCATGAATTGCCTGGCCCGTCGTTCCAGCTCGAGTACATCCCCTTGCACCTCCTGCTCCAGGCGGGTCACTTCGACCACCAGCCGGGTAACTTCCCGGTTGCGGTCGCTCAACTCGGCCAGTGTCTGTACGGTGAATAGTATCGCCAGGCCAAGGGGTGCCAGCGCTACAAAAAAGCTGACGAGTACGAGCTGTAACACTGACCTGGGTTGCCAGAGGGACATAGGCGACATTGTATGGGCGCAAGGAGGAAGCGATTGTAGCGTGGCCTGTTGAGACTGCAAGCCATTGCCTGCCAAAGCGCAGCGCTTTATTGCCCGGTGACGCCAAACCGGCGGCTTACAGCAGCCAGGATCGGCTTCCCGAATCGCTCAGGTCGGGCGCTTGTAGATCAGGTGGATAAGTACTATGGCGCATGAAGCACCGAGAATATTCAAGCCTATATCCGTCAGTGACCCATAGCGACCGGGCACACTCATCTGGTAGCGTTCATCGACCAAAGCCCACGCCAGCGTCAGTGTAAAAGCGATAGCCAGGCGCTGGTTCAGCTTGAGCGGGTATGCCGTCAATGCCCAGGCCCAGCTGAGGGTGAGCCCACCGTACAGTGGAATATGCAAGAGATTCTGCCATTGCGGTGAAATGCCCTGCAGCACTTGACCGGATACCTGGCTACTCGAGCCGTCGCCGGGGACTGAAGATAGCAGCAACAGCGCTATCATGTAGCATAAGGGCAGGATCACGGCGCGGCGACGAACTGTTTTCATCGCGGTTTGTCGTGGAGGCGGGGGCTGCAAGAAGCAGGAATCATGGAGTCAGTCATTTATTTGTCTCGGCTTCACCGCTTGCTGCCTGGTCCCGATCATCGACTCAACTTCCTGCAGTATCGAACCGGGGCTGATTTTTTTGCCGGTGACACCGGCGGCCTTGCCTGCCTGTGCATCGCGCTCTGCATCGCCCAGCATAAAACTGTTGGCCAGGTCGGGCTGCCATTGCTTGATCAGGCTGTGCAACATGCCCGGGTTCGGCTTCCGGCAATCACAGCTGATGGCCAGTTCGGGAACAGTGCCTTCGGGGTGGTGCGGGCAGTAACGAATGTCATCAAGATGTGCGCCGCAAGCGGCCAGGTCATCCTGCATCCACTGGTGCAGCCGGTCCACTGCGGCACAGTCATAATACCCGCGTGCAATGCCGGACTGGTTGCTTACCATGAATACCAGATAGCCCGCGTCATTAAGCTTCTTGATGGCGGCCTTGGCGCCATCGAGCCAGTGGAAGTCTTCGATCCTGGAAGTATAACCGGTGTCCTGGTTCAGCGTGCCGTCCCGATCGAGGAAAGCGGCTGGTCTGCTCGGCATATTGCTAATTCCCCTAATGGCTATTCTCATGTGCCTGGGTCTGCGCCTGGCCCAGGCAACAGCGCCGCAGGAAGCTTTTCATATAATAAGACGTTCCGCAGGCATGTCAGCGCTTTATCTATAGCTGTTTGCCCATTAGTATCGATAAGCCAATATAACTGTGCCCATGGGGCTGGGCAAGGCTGTGCTCTGGCGCGCCCCGTACCGCTGAATGTGCAGTGCCCTTTTTGATTGATCGCAATGGAGCCCCCTATGAATCGGCCCGACTTGAATTATGTGAAACGTGAATTGCAGGCGTCGGTAACAGTCAAGCAGGCTGTTCTCGGCGATAGCACCCTGATGCAATTGATTACGGACACAGGGCAGCTGCTGATTCGAGCCTTTGAGGCGGGCCATAAGGTATTGATTGCCGGCAACGGCGGCAGTGCGGCTGATGCCCAGCATATTGCTGCGGAGTTTGTCGGTCAGTTCAATTTTGATCGCCCCGGGCTGCCGGCGCTGGCCCTGACTACAGATAGCTCAGTAATGACGTCCGTCAGCAATGACTACGGGTATGACAAAGTATTTCGCCGGCAGGTGGAAGTTCATGGTGCCGCCGGGGATGTGTTTCTGGGTATTTCAACATCGGGGAATAGCGCCAATATCCTCGAGGCGGTGCAGGCGGCGCAGTCTCATGGTTTGGTCACCATAGGGCTGACCGGGCAAACCGGTGGCAAGTTATGCGATCTTTGTGACTATTGTATTTGTGTGCCCAGCAACGATACGCCGAGAGTACAGGAAGCGCATATGCTGATTGGTCATACGCTGTGCGCTATGGCGGAGCTGGCGATATTTGGGGAGGGGATCAAGCATGGCTGATGGATTGTTAATCTATCGCTCCAGTCAGTGAAAAGGCAACTGTGTCACTGATGGTGCTTTTTACATGGCCACTATTTTACTAGTACCCGCTTTTTATTTTCAGCAACTCCTCGTGCTCTTTGTTCTTTATCGCCTGCTCCATTTTTTTCAGTCGCTGGATTTGCTGCTCAGTTCGGCTCTGTGTAGTCTTTGTTCCTTCCTGCAATTTGTCCAGGCTGTCCTTGCACTCCTGTCTCGCATCCAGTTCCATGCTGGTCAGTTTTGCCAGCTCTACGTTCTTCTTTTCCATCGCTTGCAGCTGCTGTTCCTGCAGTCGGGCGAGCTGTTCCTCGGTGCGCTGGGTGGCAGCCTTACCTGCTTCGCGAAGAGGTGCAATTTCCGCCTGTTCTGTATCCAGCGCCAGGGCGATTTCCTGGTCCAACTGTCTGCTACTGTGATCCTTCATTAACTCGATATCGCTTTCTTGCTGATCCAGTTCTTCCATGTCCATTGTAAGCTGGTGTCGGATATCCTTAAGCTGTTGCTCTAGCCGGGCAATAACGTCTTCCGCTTTGCGGCGGTTGTCCTGTCTGGTTTCTTCCAGCTGGGTAATCTCCTGTAATGCGCGAGAAGTACTTTCGTTCTTTTGTGTCTCCAGTTTGGCGATGGTTGCCTCAGAACGTTCCCGGGCCTCCTGCTCCAGTTCTTGCAGCTTGGCGATCTCGCCTTTATTCTCCTGGCTTTTTTCCAGCTCTAGCTGCCGCAACCTGCTGACTTCCTCTTTGGCCTGCGTGGATGCTGTCTCAGCCATTTCCTCGAAGTTTTTCATCTTCTGGGCGGTAATATTTTTGACTTCGGCCTCCAGGCGTTGCAGTCTGGAAACTTCGTCCTGTGCTCTGCTAACCGCCTGCTGGCGCTGTTTCTGCAGGCGCTCCAATTCCAGCTCGGCACTCTCCAGAATCACCATGGAGCAGGCCTCCTGCTTGGCCTTTTCGTTGGCCGTCTCCTGTTCCCGGTCTACCAGTTTCTGCAGCTTTGCTATGTGAACTGGTGATGAAGGTGCAGATCTCAGGTTCCGCGCTTGTGGTGCAGCAGGTGCAGCAGGTTCGAGAGATGCAACAGGTGGTGCAGGTTCAGCTACTGCCTTTTTTGGTGCAGCCTCAGTGGTGCGGCTCTTGTGGCGCATTGACTTGATTTTGCTGGAACTCACAGGCCAGCTCTTGTCGATTTCACCTTCCCGGCGGATCAGGATCTCGCGATCCATACCATAGTTGCGGGTAACTTCACGCGTTATTCGCGGTGGGCCAGGGGGCTCCAATATTAATTTCAGGATGACATCGCCTGGTTTGGCGTGTTGTTTCCCCGACGATACCAGCGTTGCTTCGCTGCCCAGCTCCTGGAGTTTCCTGTAATAGGCGCCGGCAGTTTTGCGCTCCAGCCCGGTGCGCAGAATAACTGTTTCTCCTGAAAACAGTTCCTTCAACAGGGACGGATCTTCGATGCAAAACATCTGCGCGAAATCAGCCTTCACCTGCTTCGGCTCATGGCCCGGCAGGATGGTCCCATTAAAGGTGAGGTCAAATATATTTTTCTGCACCCGATTACCCCATGTGGTGTTCAATGATTCTTTTGGCTGTCGTTTATTATCTGGACACTACCCAAGCTGCCCCTTGAAACCCTGCTCCCGGCCACAAACGCCCGTTAATGCTGCCCATAAGCACCTTCATATATATGCTATAGGAATGAAAGATCAATTGTAAAATAATATATAGATATATCATGATATATTTAGCGGGAATGATACTTAACCGAGTTTGTCTTGTGGGTGGTGTGTGGGATTTGTATCAGGGCGTGGAAATGGAGATGGGTGCATAGTCCCAAGGCGACGCATGCAGGATGGGGCGGGTCATCGGGTCGGTGTTGGTGGAGCAAACGAGGCTATTGAGAACGGAGGGTGGGGGTGAGGCTACACCAAAAAGGATGAAACGACATTTCTTCCGGCGCGCTTGGCGAGCTTAAAATAAGAAAAATGAGTGGTACCGGAGGCCGGACTTGAACCGGCACGCTATCGCTAGCATCGGATTTTGAATCCGACGTGTCTACCAATTTCACCACTCCGGCACAGAAGAGATGACGGGCGGCCCCAGAAGGTGCCTCCCGTGGAGAGCGCGGAGTATAACAACGAACAATAAAAGTTCAATATTTTTCCTTAACCTGCGCAGGCATTGCCTGTACACTTCGCGCCGATTCAGGGTTGAACCTGTATCTTAATTCTCGTTGTCCGATTATTGGGCGACCTATCTGAGTATCCCGGGAGAAAAGAGCATGGCTATGAAACTGGTTAAGAAAACCGATGATTACAGCATCTACCAGCGCGCTGACAATCGCTACGCAGTTCAAGGCGCAGACAAGCAGCCGATCAACGGCGATGAAAAAGCGCGCATTCTGGTAGCGGAAGAGTTGATCAAGGTAACCTTGCCGGCTGAGCCTGTTGCTGAAGAGGCCATCGAAGAAGTCGTCGAAGAGGCTGCTGCTGAAGAAACGACTGAAGCTGTAGCAGAGGAAGAAGCACCCGCCGCAGAAGAAGCGCCGGCTGCAGAAGAAACGACTGAAGCTGCGGCAGAGGAAGAAGCACCCGCTGCAGAAGAAGCTCCGGTTGCAGAAGAAGCACCCGCTGTAGAAGAAGCACCGGTTGCAGAAGACGCTCCTGCAGGAGATGCAGCCGAGGAAGAGGATAAGTAAGCGGCAACGTTTACGCCAGAGCCGGCCCTGCGCCGGCTTTTTTGTCTATGAAACGTACAGATTTCTCTTATGACTTGCCTCCGGGCCTGATTGCCCAGCACCCCTTGCCAGAGCGCAGCGCCAGCCGCTTGCTGGTACTGGAAGGCGCAGGCGGCGCCATTGGTCATCATCAATTCTCGGAATTGCCAGGCTTGCTAAAGCCTGATGACCTGTTGGTATTCAACGATACGCGGGTGATTCCCGCCCGGTTATGGGGACGTAAAGCAACTGGCGGCAAAGTCGAAATACTCATTGAGCGCCTTACGGGCACTCACAGCGCACTGGCCCATATTCGAGCCAGCAAGTCTCCGCCCCCGGGAACACTCATTCAACTCAGCGAAAAAGAGGGAGAGGAGGGCGGGCTCTATCAGCTGTCGGTAACGGGCAGGGAGGGGTCTCTGTTCTGCTTGTCTTCCGAGGGTGGGCCACCGCTGGCAGATATTCTGGGAAAAATCGGTCATATGCCCCTGCCGCCCTATATCGAGAGGGTTGATGAGGCTTTCGACGCTGAGCGTTACCAGACCGTTTATGCCAGTCGCGAAGGCGCAGTGGCGGCGCCGACTGCCGGGTTGCATTTTGACCGGCCATTGCTGGATGAAATCGATGCGCTGGGAATCAGGCGAGTATCGGTGACACTGCACGTAGGCGCGGGCACTTTTCAGCCGGTGCGCGAAGACAATCTGGAACGTCATGTGATGCATTCGGAGTTTGTAGACGTCGACCAGGCGGTGGTTGCTGCCGTGCGGGAAACACGTGCCCGGGGAGGCAGGGTGATCGCCGTGGGTACAACAGCAGTCCGCTCCCTGGAAACGGCCTGCCAGGCCAGTGGTGAGTTGCAGCCTTTTAGGGGGGATACCGATATCTTTATCTACCCTGGCTATTCTTTCCACACCGTGGATGCCATGGTGACCAACTTTCATTTACCCGAATCCACGCTGCTTATGTTGGTAAGTGCCTTTGCCGGCAGGGAGCCTATAATGGCGGCATACGCTGCGGCGATAGAGTCGGGCTACCGTTTTTTCAGCTACGGGGACGCAATGTTTATCACCGCCAATCCCGCCATACAGGAAGGTTCATGAGCGGTCAGTGCGATATGAAGTTTGAGCAATTGGGCAGCGATGGGGTCGCCCGGCGTGGCCGTATGTCATTCCCGCGCGGCTCTGTCGAAACCCCGGCCTTCATGCCGGTAGGCACCTACGGCACGGTCAAGGGCATGCTGCCGCGGGATATTCGCGCCGTCGGAGCGGAAATTATTCTGGGCAATACGTTTCACCTGTGGCTGCGTCCCGGTACAGATATCGTCGAGGCACACGGTGACCTGCACGATTTTATGGGCTGGGATGGCCCGATCCTTACCGATTCCGGTGGTTTCCAGGTTTTCAGCCTGGGCGATATGCGTAAGATCTCTGAGGCCGGTGTGGAGTTTCGTTCCCCGGTGGATGGCGACAAGGTGTTCCTCGACCCGGAGACATCCATGTCTATCCAGCGCAGCCTCGGTGCGGATATTGTTATGATTTTTGATGAGTGCACACCCTATCCGGCAAGTGAGGCTGAGGCGCGTGCGTCCATGGAGTTGTCCCTGCGCTGGGCGCAGCGCAGCAGGGTAGCCCATGGTGACAGCGCGTCCGCGTTGTTTGGTATTGTGCAGGGCGGTATGTATCCGCAACTGCGACAGGAATCCCTGGCGGGTTTGAAGAACATTGGTTTTGATGGTTTTGCCATCGGTGGTCTCTCGGTGGGTGAGCCCAAGGATGAAATGCTCAAGGTGCTTGAGGCCCTGCAGCCCATAATGCCGCAGGACAAACCGCGCTACCTGATGGGTGTGGGTACGCCGGCAGATCTATTGGAGGGTGTGCGACGTGGAGTGGATATCTTCGACTGTGTGATGCCCACTCGCAATGCCCGCAACGGCAACCTGTTTACTTCACGCGGCGCCCTGAAGTTACGCAATGCGCGTCATAAGACCAGTACACTGCCACTGGATGATAGCTGTGGCTGTTACACCTGTGAGAACTTCAGTCGCGCTTATCTGCATCACCTGGACAAGTGTAATGAGATTCTGGGGTCGCAGCTGAATACCATCCACAACCTGCACTTCTACCAGCAGCATATGTTGGGTATTCGCAGCGCGATTGAAGCGGGGTCCCTGGACGATTTTGCTGGTGAGTTTTACGACCAGCAGGCGAGGGGCGTTTAATGTTCAAGTTGTGCTTCTATGTGCCGGAGTCCCACCTGGAGGTCGTCAAGAGCGCCCTGTTTGCTGCGGGTGCCGGCCAGGTCGGCAACTACGACAGCTGCTGTTGGCAAGTGCTGGGCCAGGGGCAGTTTCGCCCTCTGCAGGGCAGTGCGCCATTTATAGGTCAACAGGGTAGTGTTGAACTCGTGCCTGAATACCGGGTGGAAATGCTCTGCGCTGCGCCGCACATCAAAGCCGCTGCGGCAGCGCTACTCAATGCCCATCCCTACGAAGAGCCCGCCTGGGATGTGGTAGCCCTGGTTACTGAGCTGACGGATTGATGGCCTCACAGGATACAGTGCTACAGCGGATAGCGGCGTGTTTGCCGCATGTAAACGCCCCCTGGTCGGGACCGCTCGGGGAGGGCGGTTGGCCGCAGGCGGCGGTGCTGGTAGCGCTCACCACGGAGGAGGAGCCGCGCGTATTGCTGGGCCGCAGGGCCATGCACCTGTCTTTGCATCCCGGGGAAATCGCCTTTGCCGGAGGGAAGAGAGAGCTGGAGGACGATTCACCCTGGCAGACAGCGTTGCGCGAGACCCGGGAGGAGGTGGGGTTATCGCAAGAGCTCATAGTCCCTCTGGGAGAGCTGGAACCGTTGATCACACGCACCGGTTTCCAGGTGTTTCCCTATGTCGCGGGTGTGCCCGCAGAGCCCGAGCTGGTAGTTGATCCCGGGGAATTCGACAGCGTATTTTTCACCCGCCTCGCAGTGTTTGCCGACCCGGATATTTTCCGTTTGGAAACGATGTTCGATGGCGAGAGAGACCGCAGAGTGCCCCATTACCAGATAGGGGATGACAACGTCTGGGGAGTGACTGCTGCCATACTGGCGCAGCTGGCCAATGTGGCCTACGATGCGGGCTTTGATTTGCAGCGAGACTGGAAAGTGGAACCATGAAATACAGTTTGGGAGATAAGAGTGTAACGCTGCTTGGTGATGGGCATTTTATTGCACCCAATGCCGCAGTCATTGGCGATGTCGTGTTACATGAAAACACCAGTGTCTGGTTCTGCTGTGTGTTGCGCGGCGACGCGGATCGCATTGAGGTGGGTGCCGGCAGTAATATTCAGGATGGCACTGTGATGCACGCCGATCCGGGCTTTCCGATGACCGTTGGCGAGAATGTGACGGTGGGCCACAA
>CBDTVJ010000094.1:0-10919 GCA_965363655.1 uncultured Halieaceae bacterium
CATATAGGACACGCCCGAGGGTACCCGGAGATTATCTTCGAGCACGTAGAATTTGCCGTCCTTGTCGCGCACCAAATCGGTGCCGCAGACATGGGCCCATGCACCATGACGGGGCGTTACGCCCGCGCACTGGGGTTTGTAGTTGCTGGAGTCCAGCACTATGTCGGCGGGTACCACACCGTCTGCCAGGATTTTCTGATCGTTGTAGATATCATTGATGAAGCAGTTCAGGGCGCGACTGCGCTGAGCCAGCCCCTGGCTGACTTTGGCCCAGTTGCGGGCGGGAATCACCCGGGGAATGATGTCAAACGGCCAGGATCGGTCGATATTGCGCCCTTCGCTATAGATAGTGAAGGAAATACCCATCTCCTTGATAGCCATCTCGGCAGCGGCTCTGCGCGCTGCCGCTTCTTCGGGCGACAGGCTTTGCAGCAGATTCACCAGTTGCCTGGCGGCCGTTCTTGGCTTGATGGCTGCCGTAATCAACTCATCGTAAAACTGGCCCGGTTTATAGGACTTCCAGCTGGTGTCCATTGACATTAGTAGTCCACTGATAGTGCGTTGAGCATGGTACGCAAGCTCCGTGCCAGTTTTTCGTATTGGTAGACTGCCATGACGAGAGCATGGTCGCAATCGCAGCATGTGCCCCAATTTTTGTCGATTGGGTGCCCAACTACAGTCCGTGTCCAGAATGTGTTTAACACAGGATCACAAGGCTCTTATATGGTGTGCAGGTTTGGGGTAGAATGCGCCGCTTCCGAACAGGAGCGATTTACCTCGCTCCGGCATCTACCAGGGGACCAGCATGTTTGATAACAACATGACCATCGAGGGATTCGACGACGAGATATTTGCCGCAATCGGTGAAGAAGAGCGTCGCCAGGAAGAACACATCGAGCTTATCGCCTCGGAGAACTACACCAGTCCGCGTGTAATGCAGGCCCAGGGTACGGCGCTGACCAACAAGTATGCCGAGGGGTATCCCGGCAAACGCTACTACGGTGGCTGTGAATTCGTCGACAAGGCCGAGGTACTGGCCATCGAG
Source organism: uncultured Halieaceae bacterium (assembly GCA_965363655.1). Taxonomy (GTDB): domain Bacteria; phylum Pseudomonadota; class Gammaproteobacteria; order Pseudomonadales; family Halieaceae; genus Marimicrobium. The sequence continues at coordinate 1,046 of CBDTVJ010000094.1, forward strand.
CGGGTCAAGGCCCTGTTTGGTGCTGATTACGCCAATGTGCAACCCCACTCCGGCTCCCAGGCCAACTCTGCGGTCTACCTGGCGCTGTGCAACGCGGGTGACACCGTGCTGGGTATGAGCCTGGCCGATGGCGGACACCTCACCCATGGCGCGAAACCCAATTTCTCCGGCAAGATCTACAACGCAGTACAGTACGGCCTGAATGATGAAACCGGCGAGGTGGACTACGACCAGGTGGAAGCCCTGGCCCTGGAGCACAAGCCGAAAATGATCGTAGCGGGTTTCTCCGCTTACTCCCAGATCATGGACTGGGCACGCTTTCGCGAGATCGCGGACAAAGTCGGCGCCTACCTGCTGGTCGATATGGCACATGTGGCGGGTCTGGTCGCCGCCGGTATTTACCCCAACCCGGTACCCCACGCAGACGTGGTCACTTCTACCACTCACAAGACCCTGCGCGGCCCTCGCGGCGGCATTATCCTGGCCAGGGCCAATGAGGAACTGGAGAAGAAATTCAACTCTGCGGTATTCCCGGGCAGCCAGGGCGGACCCCTGATGCATGTCATCGCTGCCAAGGCGGTGTCCTTCAAGGAAGCCCAGAGCCCGGAGTTTGTGGAGTACCAGAAGCAGGTGGTGAAAAACGCCAAGGCGATGGCTGCAACATTCATTGAGCGCGGTATCAACATTGTATCCGGCGGCACTGAGAACCACCTGATGCTGGTTGACCTCATCGGCAAGCCTTACACCGGTAAGGATGCGGATGCGGCACTGGGTGCGGCCAATATTACGGTTAACAAGAATGCGGTTCCCAATGATCCCCGTTCACCGTTCATTACCTCTGGTCTGCGCGTTGGTACGCCGGCTATCACCACGCGTGGTTTTGGTGAGGCGGAGACTGTTGAGCTGACTGGTTGGATGTGTGATGTGCTGGAGGCGCTGGAGAGCGGTACTTCTGAGCAGGTGATTGCTGAGGTTAAGGTTAAAGTGCTGGAGATTTGTAAGCGGTTTCCTGTTTACGGGTAGGGGGTTATGGGTATTCACTCCGAATAGCGGTCACTGCCACCGGGGGCTCCCGAAAAGGCCACAGCGCAGCCAGTCAGTTCGGCTGCTGCGCAACTCGACAATTTTTGCTGCGCAAAAACCTGGACTCGGACAGTGCTCGCAGAACCCCCCGTACTGCCTGGCTGCGCTAAGCGTGGCCTGATTTTTTCGGGAGCCCCCGGTGGCAGTGGCCTCTATTTGCACCTTGGCGATAGGCTCCTTCTTCTCTTCATGTTTTGTGGTTATCTTGTCTATGGGTTCGAGTCTTTGATTCCTCGTTCGATGTCAGGGCCGTTGGGCTTGGTTCTGTTGCTGTGAACATTCAGGCCGCGTCTTAAGCTTCTCTGTGGTTTCGGGAGGCTTTCTGCGAGCACTGTCCGAGTCCAGATTTTTGCGCAGCAAAAATTGTCGAGTTGCGCAGCAGCCCGAAACCACAGAGAAGCTTGCGGCCGTTCACAGCAACAGAACCAAGCCCAACGGTCCGGTCCCGCAGCATCAAACCAGCCCCAACCCGTACCCCAAATGAGTAAAGCCAGCTACCCCGGAAAGATGTTAAACTTCAGCAACTTAGACTAAAGAGACAAGCCCATGCACTGCCCGTTTTGCTCCGCAGATGACACCAAAGTCATCGACTCGCGACTGGTCGCCGAGGGTGACCAGGTGCGCCGTCGTCGGGAGTGCCTGAGCTGCGCCGAGCGCTATACCACCTACGAAGTGGCGGAACTGGTCATGCCGCGGGTGATCAAGCAGAACGGCAACCGCGAACCCTTCGACGAGGATAAATTGCGCGCCGGTTTCCTGCGTGCACTCGAAAAGCGGCCGGTATCAGTGGAAGATATCGAAGCGGTGATCAATCACATCAAACACACCCTGCGTGCCACCGGTGAACGGGAGATTCAATCCCTGGTATTGGGCGAACTGGTGATGGATCACCTCAAAAAGCTGGACCAGGTCGCCTATGTGCGTTTTGCCTCCGTGTATCGCAGCTTCCAGGACCTGTCAGAGTTCCGCGATGAAATCGAACGGCTGGAAGCCGAACCAGTCTCCGACTGACTTTTCCAACTTCCTGTCATGGATACCCCCCTTGATACACAAATGATGGCCCGCGCCCTGCAGCTGGCGCGCCGGGGCCAGTATTGGGCCTCGCCCAACCCCCATGTGGGTTGCGTATTGGTCCGGGGTGGGCAGGTCATTGGCGAGGGCTTCACTCAGCCCGCCGGTGGTAATCATGCTGAAATTGAAGCCCTGCGCGCTGCCGGTGATGCCAGTGGGGCCACCGCCTATGTGACGCTGGAACCCTGTAGCCACACCGGTAAAACCGGCCCCTGCGCCGCTGCGCTGGTGCAGGCGGGGGTGAGCAGGGTGGTAGCGGCCATGGCCGACCCCAACCCGCTAGTGGCGGGGCAAGGCTTTGACAAATTGCGTGTCGCAGGCATCCCGGTCGAGTGCGGCTTACTTGAAAACGAGGCGCGCCAGGTAATTCCCGGCTTTATCGCCCGTATGACAAGAGGTCGCGGCCGGGTGCGCGCCAAACTGGCGATGTCCCTGGACGGGCGCACCGCCATGGCCAGTGGCGAGAGCCAGTGGATAACCGGCCCGGCCGCGCGGCAGGATGTGCAGCGCTTGCGGGCCATGAGCTGTGCCATTGTCACCGGGGTTGGAACCGTGCTGGCTGACGATTGCGCGCTGACAGTGCGCCCTGATGAATTGGGTATGACGCAGGAGGAGGCCCGGCTTGCCGCGCATCGCCAGCCCCTCAGGGTGGTGCTGGATTCCAGCCTGCAGACACCACAGAAAGCGCGTGTGCTGGATGGCGCAGCGCCCACGCTGCTGTGCCATGATGAAGAGGCCGCTATCCCACCCGGGATCGTCGCCAGTGCAGTGCCAAGACTGGCCCTGCCGCGGGATGAGCAGGGCCTGGATTTGCGCCAAATGCTGGATCACCTGACAGCGCGGCAATGCAATGAAATTCTGGTAGAATCTGGCCCCCGTTTGGCAGGGGCCCTGTTGCAGGCCGGTTTGCTGGACGAGTTGATTGTGTATATGGCGCCCGCGCTGCTGGGTGACCGGGCACGCCCCCTGCTGGAGCTACCATTGGATACCATGTCCGACAAGGTTCAGTTGCAGTTGGAGGATGTCCGTAAAGTTGGGCAGGACTGGCGTTTCACCGCCATACCCGTATTCCCGGGTGCGGAACCATAGGTAGTAAGAGACGAATATGTTTACAGGAATTATCCAGGCCGTTGGCGAGGTCGCCGCGATGCAGCCCAGTGGGGGTGATATGCGCCTGCGTATCCACACCGGCAAGCTGCCCCTTGATGATGTGGCGCTGGGGGATAGCATCTGCACCAATGGTGTGTGCCTGACGGTGGTTGAGCTACCGGGGGACGGCTACTGGGCAGATGTGTCAGTGGAATCGCTTAATTTCACCACGCTGGGCGATCTTAAGCCCGGGTCGCCAGTCAACCTGGAGAAGGCGCTGACACCACAGAGCCGCCTTGGTGGGCACATTGTCAGTGGCCATGTCGATGGTGTGGGCGAGGTGGTCAGCCTGGATGAGGATGCGCGCTCGGTGCGTGTGGTACTGCGAGCGCCGGATGAATTGGCCAGGTATATCGCCCACAAAGGCAGTATCTGCATAGACGGCACCAGCCTGACGGTGAACGCTGTGAACGGCGCGGAATTCGACCTGAATATTATTCCCCAGACCTTGGCGGAGACGGTGTTTGGTCATTACCAGCCGGGCAGTCGCGTCAACCTGGAGGTGGACGTCATCGCTCGCTATCTGGAGCGTCTGCTGCAGGGCGATGCCGCCGCAGACGCCTCGGCCACCGGGCTGTCAATGGATACCCTGGCCGAGAACGGCTTTCTACCCGGTTAATACCGGGTGATCGGAAAAACTATTATGGAATTGAATACAGTTGATGAGTTGATCAGTGACATCCGCCAGGGCCGCATGGTGGTCCTGCTCGACGATGACGCCGACAGTCACAATGAAGGGGTGGTGATGGTCGCGGCTGAGCACTGCGAGGCCAGTCATGTCAATTTTATGGCCCGCCAGGCCCGCGGCCTGATCTGCCTGACCCTGACCGAAGAGCGCTGCCAGCAACTGGAATTGCCTCCCATGGTGGATGGCGCCCAGGGAGAAAAGTCCAATTTCACCTTATCTATCGAAGCCGCTGTGGGCATCGACACAGGCATATCCGCTGCGGATCGCGCCCTGACCGTGCAGGCGGCAGTCGCGCCCCATGCTCGCCCGGACGATATCGTGCAACCGGGGCATATCTTTCCGCTGACTGCCGTGCCCGGCGGCGTGCTCACTCGCGCTGGCCACACTGAGGCGGCCTCCGATTACGCGCGTCTGGCGGGCTTGATGCCGGCCGCGGTTATTGCCGATATTCTCACTCCGGAGGGCATGGTGGCCGATGGCCCTGCGCTGCGTGAGTTCGCCACCCGGCACAAGCTGAAAATCGGCACAATCGCCGACCTTATCCACTTCCGCATGGTGAACGAGCGCACTATCCGGCGGGTACGGGAAGGAAAAATTGATACCCAGTACGGTGAATTCCAACTGACGGCTTATCGTGACCAGACTGCGGATGATGTGCATCTGGCGCTGTCGCAGGGCGACATTTCACCCGACGAGCCCACGCTGGTGCGAGTGCACGTGCAATCTGTGATGCGTGACCTGGTAACCAGTACAGTGTCGGATCGTCCGGCCTGGAGTATGGGTAAATGCCTGCAGGCCGTGGCAGAGAACGGCCGGGGTGTGATCGTGTTACTGGCGCGTGCGGAGCGCCCTGAGCAGCTGCTGGCCAGCGTTGATATGGCACTGGGCGAGCAGGGCTCGGCAGGTGGCATAGCGCCGGATACCTATACCACGGTGGGCCTGGGTTCACAGATACTCAGGGATCTTGGCGTGGGAAAAATTCACCTGATGGGTGCACCCATCAAGTACAATGCGATTTCCGGGTTCGATCTGGAAGTGCTGGATTTCGTAGATCCTGGGCAATAGAAGGAATATCAACATGACAGACATCAAGACAATCGAGGGAACTTTCACCGGTGGCAAGGGCAACTACACCATCGTTGTGGGCCGCTGGAACAGTTTTGTAGTGGAGCACCTGTTGCAGGGTGCGATCGATACCTTGCGCCGTCATGGTGTCACTGACAAACAGATCAGCATCGTTCGCGCCCCCGGCGCTTTTGAAATTCCGCTGGTATGCAAAAAAGTCGCCGCTAAAGGTGATGCCGATGCGATTATTGCGCTGGGCGCCGTTATCCGTGGCGGTACTCCCCACTTCGAGTACGTGGCGGGTGAATGTACCAAGGGGCTTGCCATGGTGAGTATGGAGTACGCTATACCCGTATCCTTCGGTGTGCTGACGGTTGATACCATTGAACAGGCCGTGGAGCGCTCCGGCAGCAAAGCGGGTAACAAGGGCGAAGAGGCCGCCATGTCCGCCCTGGAGATGGTCAGCCTGATGAGCAAGCTCGACTGAATGAATAAGCCCGTACACAACACCCTCGGCGCGGAGCGACGCAAGGCCCGTCACTACGGCATGCAGGCCCTGTATCAGTGGTTGATGGCGTCTGCGGCATTGTCGGATATCGAGGCCGAGTTCCGCGATGACTACGATTTCAGCCATGTCGACCTCGAATATTTCCAGGCCCTGTTGCACGAGGTTCCCGCCAATGTGGATGATCTCGATGCCGCCCTGGAACCCCTGCTGGACAGGAAGCTGGATGACCTGGACCCCATTGAGCGCACGCTGTTGCGCATGGGCATGTGGGAGCTGACCCATCGCATTGATGTGCCCTACAAGGTGGTCATCAACGAAGAGGTGGCACTGGCGAAAAAGTTTGGCGCCACCGATAGTCACAAGTACGTCAATGGTGTGCTGGACAAGGCCGCCCGACAACTGCGCAAGGTCGAAATCGACGCGGCATCCTGATGCCAGACCCTGAGTTTTCCCTGATATACCGCTATTTTTCCCATCTGGGCGCGGGTGACGCGGTGGATCTCTCTGTGGGTGATGATTGCGCCATCCTGCGGCTGGGCGAGGGGGAGCGCCTGGCCACCTCGGTGGATACCATGGTGTCCGGCGTGCATTTTCCCAAGGACAGTTTCCCCGAGGATATCGGCTATCGCGCCGTTGCTGTAGCGGCCAGCGATCTGGCCGCGATGGGCGCCCGGCCGTTGGCCATGACGGTGGCCCTGACCCTGCCCGAGGCGGACGAGTTCTGGGTGAATACTTTTAGCCAGGGGCTGGCGGCGGCGGTCTCACAGTACCAGTTGCCGCTGGTGGGCGGTGATACCACCAGTGGTCCGCTGGCGGTTTCCGTACAGGTGATGGGTGCGCTGCCCATAGACCAGGCTCTGCTGCGCAGCGGTGCCCAGGTTGGGGATGCGGTTTGCGTTTCCGGCACGCTCGGGGATGCGGCGGGCGCCCTGGCCTTCCTGCGGGGGGAGTGGCAGCCTGCCGCAGATCATGGGGAGTACCTGCTGGATCGATTCAACCGTCCCCTTGCTCGCCTGGAACTGGGGCAGCAATTACTGGGGCGGGCCAGTGCAGCAATAGATATTTCCGACGGCCTGCTGGCCGATGCGGGCCACGTGGCGGCTGCCAGTGGCGTGAAAATACGCATAGAGCCTGACCTGTTGCCGCTATCTGCCGCCCTGGCCTCCCATGCCAGCCACGAGCAAGTTCTGCAGTGGGCCTTGACCGGTGGCGACGATTACGAACTTTGCTACTGCCTGCCCGCGGGTGACCAGGCACCGGTGAGTGGTACTCGCATTGGCTGGGTGGAAGCGGGTGACGGGGTGGACTGTGGCCTGGAGATTGACATCCCCACCGGATACCAGCATTTTAGGCACTAAATAATAGCAGCCGTGCCGACAGGTGCGGTAAGCCAATGCGGAAAGTAGTTCATGGCCTCAACGACCGATAACCCAACTGAATCGCCAGACCTGCTGCGCAATCCCATGCAATTCCTGGCTTTCGGGTTTGGCAGCGGCCTGTCGCCCAAGGCCCCCGGTACCGCTGGCACTCTGGTAGCGGTTCCAATTTATCTACTCATCGCAGACTTGAGCCTGCTTCACTACACTCTCTTTATCGCTGTTAGCAGCTTGCTGGGCATCTGGATCTGTGGCGTTGCCAGCCGGCAACTGAAGGTTCACGATCACCCGGGCATTGTTTGGGACGAATTCGTGGGTTATTGGATAACCATGTGGGCAGTGCCCGCTGATTGGACGTGGATCATCGCCGGCTTTGTGGCTTTCAGGGTTTTCGACATCGTCAAACCCTGGCCGGTGAGTGTGCTCGACCGGCGTGTGGGTGGTGGGCTGGGTATCATGGTCGACGATATGCTGGCGGGCGTTATGGCCTGTGTCACTTTGCACATTGCCATGTGGATGGTTTAGACATGCACGAAGGGAGAAAAGTGACAGCCAGGCTGGTAAGGCTCTTGCTATTGATCTGCCTGCCGTTGGTACACTTTCAGGTCCAGGGGCAGCCAACCCGGGTCCAGGTTGAGGCCTTGTCTTCCAATTCCGCAGTGTTGAACATTGACGGCCAACGCAAAATGTTGCGTGCGGGGCAGTCTTTTGCCGGGGTCACACTGGTCGCTGCCGATGCCAAATTTGCCACGCTCAGGATCAACGGTGAGGAGAAAAAAGTTGGCCTCTCCCAGCACATAGGCACCAGTTACGCCCAGCCAAAAGAGAGGAAAGTCACAATTGCCCGTGACGACAGGAATCAGTACCTGACCAATGCGTTAATTAACGGACGCAGTTCGCTGGTATTGGTTGATACCGGCGCCAATATCGTGGCGATGAGCGCCGGGCATGCCCAGGCACTGGGCATTGATTACTTCGGTGGCGAGCCATCGCACGTGGAAACGGCCAGTGGTCTGGCCAGCGCCTATCGGCTAACCCTGCGTTCCGTGAGCGTGGGTGGTATCGAGGTGGAGAACGTGCTTGCCACGGTAGTGGAAGGCAACTATCCCGTCACTATCCTGTTGGGTATGAGCTACCTGAAGCACGTCAAGCTACAGGAGCATAACGGGGTTCTTACCCTGTCCAGAACCCACTAGCCATTGTTCGCGCCCGACGGTGGAAAACTGGTAGAATGTGCGACCTTTTCTGACGGATTGACCGAGTGTCGGTACGCTATATAGAATCTTCCCGCCTCCCTACACTGTGGGGCGACTTCCTTATGCACGGTTTCGAGGACGACACAGGCAATAAGGAGCACGTGGTCCTCACCATGGGCGACGTGACTGATGACGCGCCAGTATTGACCAGAATCCACTCAGAATGTCTCACCGGTGACGCCCTGTTCAGCATGCGCTGTGACTGTGGCAACCAGCTTCAGGCTGCCCTGCAAGCCATTGCCGAGGAGGGCAGGGGCGTACTGTTCTATCTGCGCCAGGAGGGCCGCGGTATCGGCCTGCTCAACAAGATCAAGGCCTATAAATTACAGGACGCCGGCGCTGATACGGTCGAGGCCAATGAGCAACTGGGCTTTGGTGCTGACATGCGTGATTACAGTATGCTAAAGCCCATGATCGAGCACCTGGGTGTCAAATCTGTCCGCTTGATGACCAATAACCCCCGTAAGGTCGCTGCCCTGGAAGAGCAGGGTGTTGAGGTAGTGCAGCGAATTGCCCTGCACACTGACAGTAATCCACACAATGAGAAGTACCTGCAGACCAAGGCCGGCAAGCTGGGCCATATGTTTGAAGATAGCGACTGACTCAGCGGTCCCGTTCCACGATATAGCTGGCCAGTTCCCTCAGGCGTTCAGCAGACTCACCAAACCCCGTCAGTGCATCCAATGCAGTTTGTAACAGCTGTTGAGCCTCTGCCCTGGCGCCTTCCAGGCCCATGAGTTTTACGTAGGTGGGTTTGTTGGCTTCATTATCCTTGCCCTGTGTCTTACCCAGGGTTGCCGTATCACTCTCCACGTCCAGGATGTCGTCCACTACCTGAAAGGCCAGGCCAATATTGCGGCCATAGCTGTCGAGCGCGGCCAATTGCTGCGTGTCTGCTCGGGCTGCAATAGCACCCAGGGCCAGGGAGGAGCGGATCAGGGCGCCGGTTTTCAGGGTGTGCATGGCCCGCAGACCTGCCAGGCTCATGTCGGAGTCAGTGGCCTGGATGTCGATAAACTGACCGCCCACCATACCCCTGGGCCCGGCGGCGGAGGCCAGGGCCTTGACCATAGCGACTTTCTGCTCGGCGCTGAATCCGCGAGCATCCGCCAATATTTCAAATGCCCGCGCCTGCAGGCCGTCCCCGACCAGGATTGCGGTCGCTTCGTCATAGGCCTTGTGCAGGCTAGGCTTGCCGCGGCGCAGGTCGTCGTCATCCATGGCCGGAAGGTCATCATGAACCAGGGAGTAAGTGTGGATGAGCTCGACGGCTGTAAAGCACGGATCGAGATCGGAAACCTTGTACCTTGGCTCGACGGCCAGGGCAGCGGCGTAAACCAGCACCGGGCGGATACGTTTGCCGCCATTGGCCACAGAGTATTGCGCCGCGTCCAGCAGGGGAGCCAGGTCGGCTACGGTCTCCGTATAACCGGGTGCGGATGAATCGATTAAGCCGGATATCGCGTTTTCACAGTGTTGCTGGTAATGCTGTAGGAATTCGGCGAATGGGTCGCTCACCCTTCTGCCTCGTCACCGGGCAGCGGACTGGCCACCATGTCGCCATTCTTTTCTATCAGCATCTGCACTTTTTGCTCTGCTTCGCTGAGAATCTGCTGCGCTTCCCGGGTCAGTTTGATGCCGGTTTCAAACGCTTCCAATGATTCTTCCAACGACATTG
>CBDTVJ010000095.1:0-10773 GCA_965363655.1 uncultured Halieaceae bacterium
AAAATGAATGTCACGGTCAAAGGCCAGATGGATTCCCTGGAGAGCACCGTGGTCAGCGCGAAGGACCTGGCCTTCAACGGCACTATAGAAGGCGGCAAGTTAAACCTGAAAGCGAGCTCCGGCCATTTCAGTAATGGCAGCGCAGATATAGAGCTCACCCTCGACTCCACCGCCGTGCCTCCGACCTTGAAAGCTACGACCCACTTCCGGGATGTAACCAAGTTCAGCGGCAAGCAAACCTATACCCAGAGCGGCTTCGCCTCTTTCGAGAGCCAGGGAAGAAGCCCCGCTGAGCTCGCCGCGAGTAGCAACGGGTTGGCCTACATCGAACTCGGTCCAGGCACTTTCGACTTCTCACTCTTTTCGATTTTTACTGCAGATCTGGGTTCCACTGTGTTTAGCACCCTGATACCCGGCATTGAGAGTGATCAGCCTACACTGACGTGCGGTGTCGCCGTAGCCCTGGTCCAGGACGGCATCGGCGTCACGCCCTATGGCTTTGCCGTACGCACCAACCGAGCCAACCTACTGGGACGTATCGAAGTAGACCTGAACACAGAAGAGTTACAAATGAGCCTGGATTCTCGCAGCCGAGAGGGTGTGGGCCTCTCGGTAGGCAATGTCTTTTCCAACACGATCCGCATCAGGGGTACGCTCACAGACCCAACAATCGTTCCCGCCGCCACCAGCATCGCCTGGCGCGGCTGGGCGGCCTTCATGACCGCCGGATTATCGGTGGTGGGTGAAAGCGTGCTGAAACGCGTGCTGGCCAGCAGTGACCCCTGTGGGTCCACCAAAAAGATAATCAAGAAAGAGCTGTGCCCCAAGAACGCGCTTGCCGCCTCCTCACCGATGGTGTGCCCGCCGGGCTAGAGCACCCACCACAGCGCGGCTCTCACAGTTAGGTGCCTGGACCGGGGCCCAAGCGGCCAACACCCGGTGAAATGGAACTTTCTCAACGAAAACCTGTCTATTAGTACAGTTCTTGGGGCTTAATGCAGTCCCGTGTAGGAACTTGCGCTATAATGGCGCTCACACTGGGGGCGATTCGGATTCGACGACGGTAACGAACCCTGAGGTGCATGCCGTGATGGTAGCCAATCACGTTAATCCAAAGCTGCAAACTATTAGTTGCCAATGACGACAACTACGGTGCACAACTGGCTGCGTAAGCAGTCCGTTTAACACCATCTAGTGGCTTCGGCCCTAGCGGTCATTAACAAGGTGCCAGTACCGCGTTATTGACTGTCATATAGAACTGGATCGTAGCGAGGTATGTTCTGGGCCGAGTTGCTAAACTTAAACAGGGCTCGCCAATCACGTCCTGCCCGTTGGGCTGTGTGCGGTTAAACTAATTAACGGAAACTAAGCATGTAGAGCCGAAGGCAGAGTGCTGGCGGACGCGGGTTCAACTCCCGCCGCCTCCACCAATCAAAAGTATGTTACGGCTGGCATCGTCCAGCACAGTCCAGAAACACTCATAAACCCTACTACAGCAGTCTGCACAGCCATGTGCAGACTTGCTTGTGTCCGCAATATCCGGGGGTGCCACTGGGGGTATCCACCTAATTCGAACCTGTCCATTCTGAAAACTCGATCGCTGGCTCCAATTTTGGCATTGCTGCACATGACCTATGCCGCAATTCGCGTGTAACGATGGTGAAGCTCCCCAACTCGAGGCAGCGCGACGATCCCTCAACCTGGCCATTAGGATGGCGGCCGACACTCCGGCAAGCAAATCCGTCACCGCATACAGTCTGCATGATTGTTGAGAAAAGCCCGCCAGGTTTGTGATGGAGCCTTCTTCGACTGCAGCAACTATTTCGAGACTCGCCGAGTGATTGCTTTTGGCAATTGAAATTGACCGTAAGGGCTATCTACTTGCGGTGGCTTGCATTCTATTCTACAGACGCTTATACACCGGTTATTGAACAAGCTGTTGACAGGCCGCAATATAATTTTAAGAGGAAAATGCCATGGCTATAGAGCAATCAAGTCGCGGGATCAGGTTGGCTGTCACAGCCGCAATGTTGCCAGTGCTGGGCCTGACGAGTGCGCAGTCCTACGCTCAAGCCGGGATGCTGGAAGAGGTTGTGGTGGTGGCCAGAAAACGGGAGGAAAGCCTGCAGGATACCCCCGTGGCGGTTTCAGCCTTTAACCCGGACCAGATGCGGGCCGCCCAGATAGACAATATAGCGGATCTTGCACAGCAGGTTCCCGGTTTGAGTAATAAGGACGGGGACAGGATTTCCGGCATAACCATTCGGGGCGTCGGCGCCCGGGCGGTTGGTGCCGCTGTTGACCCCGGGGTCGGTGTGTACGTCGATGGTATTTTTATGCCCCGCTCTGACACCCAGTTGGTTGATGTTGTCGATATGGAATCCATCCAGGTGCTGCGAGGGCCCCAGGGCACCTTATTTGGCAAGAACACTGCCGGCGGTGCGCTGTTGTTGCGCTCCAAAAAACCCACGGAAGAGTTCGGGGCGCAAGTCAACCTTACCCTTGGCGATTACGACCGCCAGGATCTGGGTATTCGCATCGACGGTCCACTGATTGAAGGAAAACTGTTAGGGGCGCTGACCTATGATACGCGCAACGAAGATGGCTACATGGACGATTACTACACTGGCATTGATTACGGCGATACCGACAGGCAGGCAGTGGTGGGCCAGTTACGCTATATGCCTACCGATACCCTGACGATTGACCTGATTGCTCTGTGGGGTGAGCGCAAGGAAAACGCGGCGCCCTATACCTGCACTAACTTTAATCCGGCTGGTCGCCTGCAGGATCTCAGGTCAACAACACCGGGTGTCTTTGATGATTCCTGTAGTACCAGTGAAAGCGTGGTAAAGAAAGAGAAAGTGGTCATGGATTCAACCGGTCTGGAATTTGAGGTCACCAATAAATTGGCTGGCCTGACCGTTGACTGGGAAATTGGTGAAGTCACGCTGAAAAGTGTCACCGGTTACCTGAAGCAGGATGATCTCAAGCGCGACCAGGATATAGATGGCACTGACTGGATGGCTATTTCCAACTTTGATGAAACCATACGCCAGCTGCAGGGCAGCGGCATTGATGGGAGCAGTGAGCAGCGCGAATTTATTTCCCAGGAGTTTAACCTTTTCGGCAGCCTGTTCGACGATGCGGTGGACTATACCTTCGGTATTTATGGTTCCGATGAATCGATTGATGATCAGGTCGATGGCCGTGCTCTTTCACTGGGTGGCTGGATGGGCCTCCCTGTAGAGGGTTCAACGGATGTGACGCTGCTGCCGCCGGCGGTGGCGGGGCTCGGAGATGTGGCGCTGGTAAATCTCACCAGCACCTCCGCGGCCGCCTTCGGCCAGCTCATTTATAACTATAGTGAGATTTGGCAATTCACGGTGGGCGGTCGTTGGACCTGGGAAGAAAAGAAAATCGACCAGGACAACTTTGTGTCCACCGCACCCGGATTCTCTACTGTGACGCGCGAAGAAATGAATGCATTGTCGGACTTTCTTCAGCCAATTGTTGTCAACCCGGACTTTGCTAAGCTAAAAGATGACGATGACTGGACCGAGTTCACACCCACAGCGACGGTGACTATGTTTGCACCGGACAGCTGGACCGAGGGTTTCCTCGATTCGGCGATGTTCTACCTGACTTACAGTGAGGGGTTCAAGGCCGGAGGCTTTTCCGCTTTTGGGCCTGACCTGCCCCTGGCTTTCGACCCGGAAACAGTGAAGAACACCGAATTCGGTTTCAAAATGGAGATGCTGGGCCAGCGGCTCCGCCTGAATGGCGCTATTTACTCAATGGATTATGATGATATGCAGTTGGGGGTGACCCGTAACTTCGGTGAGCTCGATACCCGCTTTGGTATTACCAATGCCGGTAAGGCTGAAATGCAGGGCGTGGAGCTGGAGCTGGTAATGGCGCCCCTGGATGGCCTGCTTATCAATTTGACCGGGAGTTATATCGACGCCAGCTATAAGGAATTTGACGACGAGTTCGAAAATGTCGACGGGAATGTACAGCAAGCGGATCGTTCGGATGAGCCATTCGCCTACCTCCCCGAGCAAACCTATTCATGGGCGGTGCAGTATGACTGGGATACAAAATATGCCCTGATTACGCCCAGGGTCAGTGGCTATTACAAAGACAAAATATACCTCGGCATGGATGTGGAGGCTTTTGCCTTTGAAGACGATGCCACCCTTGATGATTACACGGTCTGGAATGCGCGCCTGGCGATTGCGCCCACTGCAATCGAGGGGCTTGAGATTTCCGTCTATGCTCAAAATTTCACGGATGAGTTCTACTACGGAACAGGTACCGTCAACGCGTTTAATATCGGTGCTGTTTCTGCCATACGGGGTAAGCCCAGAAACTATGGCGTAGAGTTTTATTACAACTGGTAGCACCAATGAAACGTAGTATGCGCGCAGAATTGCGTTATCAATTCTGGAAGTTGTGTACGCGGCGCGCACGACCTATGCCCGGACGCGGCGGACGATATGCCTGCCCCTACTGCGCGCCTATTGAGCAGGAGCGGAACTGTGCAAACGAGGCAAAACTATCAACCAGATAATTGCAGAGATTGCCGCAAAATACTCGTATCCAATAACACCCCAGGTATAGAGCGTGCCACTACCGTCCACGACTATCCCATAGCTACGGCTGAGAGCGAGGCAACTGCCAAGAAAAGCCAGGGTGAACAGCAGGTTTTTGAAATAAGCCGCGTCATATAAAGCAAACGCCGCCATCAGACCAATGCCCAATTGCACGCCACCGTACATTGCCCGAATATCCGTATTGCCCGCTGGGTTGAGGCTGGTCACTCCAATGATTTCAGCTATTATCTGGGTATCGAAAATACATACAAGTCCCCAGGGTAGCCAGACCATCAGCGTGAATATCAGATAGGGTTTGATGTATTTCATCGATTCTTCCTCACCGGCGGTAGGCCGCAAGCCTTCATGTTAGTGTAGATACGGGTGTACGCAATATAGCAAAGTCCGCTGTAAGATTATCCAGTCCCGGTTTAGCGGACATCAATAAAAAGATTCACGGGTGGGAATTATCACATGAAGACAAGGCATATTTTCGTGGCGCTTGTTGTTTTTGCGGCATTGGGCGTACTTTTAACCTCGAATATATTTGTATCAGAGCAAGCAGCCCAGGCTGTCACACGGGGCCCGGTAGACGGCCCTTTTTTATTCGCCGCACAGACACGCATAGACGGGGCGTTTGCAAGCGTCACCAGCGCCAATAACATCCACGACCCGGAAGTCGATTGGGGAAATAATATGCCCCAAGGCTTTCAGGCCAAGCGCAATGCATCCTATCCATGGTCAACGACCACTTATGGTGATGACGAACTTTGGATGGGAACCATCTCTCAGGGTTGGTGTGTATGGCCGTTCCAGAACCTGAAATGGCCCATTTACCTGACGACTTACCAGAGCCAGTTTACCGGCTGTTCTGTACAGAGTACTTTATCCACATTGTCACAGGTCGTTATCTTTAACTTTGAGTCCGGTACGCAAGAGCTTATCAGCGAAGCGACCTTGACTGAGGGCGGCAGCGAGTATGCCAAGGCAATGGAACGGCATCCGGAAATGTCGCTTATGTCGGTCATGGGGCTGCGGGCCGCTGGTACCGTTGGCGATCTGGTATTTTTTGCAGGTCACCATTTGCACGCAGGCGCAGAGGGCTGGTTGCGCCTCTATGTGTTCAATGCGAAGAAGCGTTCTTTCCTCGGGTATCGCGAGCTGCGCGGTGACACTACCCGGCGCTTTAAAGCCATCACGGATGGAAATGGCGACACCGGTTTTTACACGATTATCGGTGCAGAAACCGGTATGACACAAAATGGCGAGGGCCCAACCGTGATGTTGCGCTGGGTGGGAACCCAGGACGAGCCTTTCAAAGGCGGCAATTATTTGCAGACTGACAATGGACAAGGCGCCGGTTGGGACATTGTCTCTACTGAAGAACTGGACAATGCCTACGGTATGATCGGCGATTTCAAACAGTTCACCCATGCTGACGGCACCGAACGCCTGATTATGTCGTCCGCCGCACATCCGCTGATCGTAGATCCGGATACCGGCGCGCGCGATCCCTCCCGGCATGAGTCTGTGATGTTGCTATCAGATCCTGTTCCCACAGGAGGCTGGACGCGCGATAAGCCCATGAACTTCGAAGTGACCTTCGGTATGGACCGTTACGACCCGGACGTAAAAGGCCGCTGGGGAGCCAAGTGGGGGACGACGAATATACATAATGGGTACATCTACTTCGGCACTTATCATCAGGGAACCGATGCGGGTTATTTACACTTTAAAAAGGCAGATGGGGATCTATTCGATGAATTGACCTCCACGCAAACCAAACACATAGAATTTATTACCAACCAATGGCGAGCCAGCTCTATCTTCCGCATGAAGCTCGAAGACCTCAATGTTATTTCTGCCGGCACCAAAGACCCTGAACTTCTCTACGGCTATGACAGGTTTCAGGTCGCTGATGATTCCGGCAACTGGGTCAGCATGAAAAACAAACTGGGGCAAAAGCCCTTGTTCGGTGAGGCAGGCCTTGGTCACCCCGGGAATATCTATTCCTGGACTTCTCTGAGTAAAGACGGCCAGTTGTTTTGGGGTTTCTTTGATGCTTTTTCCGGCACGCATGATCTGCTGTTCAAGGCAGACGCGAGCAGATTATTGTTGTTCCCCGGCTTTTCACTGCCGATTCCCTTTTGGGAATCTTCCAGGGATAGCAGCCTGACCCGAGCGTTGTATGACTGGGCGGCTGGCGAGATGTCCAGGCAGGGGCGGGGCGATAATTTCGTCCCCGGTGGTGATTTGGTCGTCTTCGAAGGTGACGGGGAGGCACGCATCCTGACCAAGAAGGGTTTTGGTAATCCGTGCGCCAACGGTGTCCGCAACGTAGAAGTGCTCAATGACCGTATCTTCTTCGCCACATCGACCTGGTGTAACCTGTCTGATCTCGCTGGCCTTGAATTCTATGAGTACATCCCCGCGTTGGACGATCAGGATGAAAACTCGTTTCCAGGCAGCGCCATGTCAGGAATATAGTGTGACAGGAGCGGCACAAAGGTGACCGGGTTTCGCCCACACTGTGCCCGCGCTCGCAAACCGGTCAACTGAACCGGTCATGGCCCGCGCACGTAATTGACTTACCAACTCTGTAGTTTCCAGGACAACCCAATGCGCAAGCTTTACTGGTTCAGACAAGACCTGCGTCTCAACGACAACCCCGGATTGCTCGCCCAGGCGGATGCAGACCAGCTGCTTTTGGTCTACATCTGGCCGAAGAACCGGCCCTGGTGCAACGTCACCGGCATGGGTGCCCAGAGGGAACGTTTCCTCCTGGAAAGCCTGCAGGCGTTAAGGGAGGGTCTGCAGAAACTCGGCCAGGACTTGATGGTACTGCACGGTTCTCCGGAGCTGGTTATTCCGGACCTGGTGCGCGACTACGGCATCGATCACATGGCAACCAGCAGCGCACCAGGCTACTACGAGCGCAAGGCCGTCGAACTACTGCGACAACGCTTACACGTTCCAGTTGCGGTACATGAGAGCGGTACTCTATTCACCGAGCAGCAACTGCCCTTCGTGCTCGACGACCTGCCGTCGCAGTTCACTCCTTTCCGCCGCCTGGTAGAGGAGATACGATATGGAAACCCGATACCCCGCCCGGATACCCTGCCCCGCCCTCCCGCAGTGCCGTACGATGCAATACCTGCCGCCCGGGTACCTCCTCATACTGTACTGCCGATCAGGGGCGGTAGCCTCGCTGCCAACCGGCGGCTACGTCAGTTCGTGTTCGAAGACCAGGGCATCGCGCGCTACAAGGAGACACGAAACTGCCTGGATGCGCTCACGGGCTCCAGCACCCTGTCACCCTGGCTCGCCAATGGCTGCCTCTCACCACGTGAGGTGGCAACAGCCGTCCACCGCTTCGAGGGCTCCCACTTTGCCAACGAGTCCACCTACTGGCTCTACTTCGAACTGCTGTGGCGGGAATATTTTCACTGGCGCGCTGTGCAAGACGATGTCAGCCTTTTCAAGTCGGGCTACCGACATGCCAAGCTGCACCATTGCACCTTCGAACCGCGCAGTTTTGCACGCTGGTGCGCCGGGGATACGGACTACCCTCTGGTCAACGCGGTGATGCGCCAACTCGTGGCGACCGGCTGGGCCAGTAACCGGGGCAGGCAGATCGCCGCCAGCTGCCTGGTGAACGAACTGCAGCTCGACTGGCGCTATGGCGCTGCCTTCTTCGAGAAACACTTGATTGACTATGACGTAGCGAGCAACTATGGGAACTGGCAGTACATCGCCGGTTTGGGCGCGGACCCCCAGGGCGGCCGCCATTTCGACCTGGAAAAGCAGGCCCGCGAGCATGACCCCACGGGGACCTTCGTCGAGAAATGGGGTGGCCGCAGGCCGAGTCAACCAAAATACGTGAACGACCCAGCGGATTGGCCGATCACGGAGCGCTGAAATCCGCTTAGCAACGGTACCCACGTTTCAGTCGTCTCGTACTTGCACCATGACTTCGTTCCGCCGACTCCACGGTGGTGTCCAGGGGGGGTTATACTGATTGAGTGACGGAGTGCTCACTGGCACCCATCCATCCGCCTCTATGGTTTCCAACAGTATACGAGTCTGTTCTGCCACGACCGAATCTCGCGCCCAGCCCGAGAACTGAACAACCGCCATGGTACGTGAGGGGACAGTGTGCAAGGTTACAAGACTGTCAGTAGGCTCCGGGAGGTCCTCCAGACTGTATTGGGATGGCATGGTAAAGGCCATATAAGCGTCGTTATCGGAAAGAGTCTCTTCCACCGGGGCGGTCATGGCAATGGACTGCTCTTGGGCATTGCCACCAAAAATATAAGCTGCCAGTGTACGAAATCCTTTGGATGACCGGCTTTCATTATCAATCAATGTCCTCGCCTGGATGACAGGCCCGTATTGTCGTATTTCGACGTTTTCCAACTGCGCTATCAACGTCCAGGAAGGCTCTTCAGTACTATGTGACATCATAGAACCCATGGCCAAAGACAAGCTTACAATCCAAATCCAACTCTTCATCACCTTATATCCGCATGGCTTAATACTAACAATTACGTAAAGGCGTGAGGTCTGGCTCACCCGGCAAATAATTTCAGTTGACGCCGCACCACCAAACATTCGAATACAACCCTGGTGAAAGCCCCTGATCACGGGGCTTTCCGGTACCTTTAGATCCCATCAAAACCCAAGACAAATCTTCCCAAAATGCCCCTGCGACTCCTGCAGCCGGAACGCCTCCGCCAGCTCTTCAAGCCCAAAACTACGGTCTATAACCGGCTCAATCCCATTGGCATTGATCGCCTTCACCATATCCTCCTGGTTTGAGCGCGAGCCCACTGTAATACCGCTGATCACGGCATTTTTCTGGAACAGCTCTGCGGTCGGCACCTCGCCCTGGATGCCCGTGAGTACGCCAATCATGGAGATATGCCCACCCATGGCAACGGCTCGAACAGATTGGGGTAATGTACCGGAGCCACCAACTTCAACAACCACATCCACGCCCCTTCCACCGGTGATCTCCAGAGCCCTGTCACCCCAGTTTTCGACCTCGCGATAGTTAATGAGCTGGTCGGCGCCGAGATCACCGAGCCTTTCCAGCTTGGCATCGGTAGACGAGGTGGCTATAACATTGCAGCCCGCTGCCTTGGCAAACTGCAGGGCAAATATCGACACCCCGCCGCTGCCCTGAACAAGCACTGTATCGCCGGGCTTTACCTGCGCCTCTACCATCAGCGCACGCCACGCGGTGGCCGCAGCACACGGCAGGGTCGCCGCCTGTTCAAAGGTGTAATTGTCAGGCATGCGTGTGAACGCTGAAGCGGGCATGGTGACTGTTTCCGCGCCGAATCCGTCCACCTGGTCGCCTGGAACATCGCCGAGCTTGGCCGCGTCGTCTGCCCGGCCATCAGCCCAGTGGGGGAAGAAACAGCTCATCACACTGTCGCCAGGCTGAAACTGGGTAACGCCGGGGCCGACTGCCTCCACTATGCCGGCCCCGTCTGACATGGGAATGCGGCCATCATCCACGGGCAGCAGGCCAACAGCCACCACATAGTCATGGAAGTTGAGTGAGCTCGCATGGTTGCGGATACGAATTTCACCCCACTGTGGCTCCACCGCCTCTATATCTACCAGTTCGAGGTTGTCGAGCCCACCGGGCTTCTTTAATTTGATCGCGCGCATTGCCGCCTCCTGGTTTGTGTTAAATGAGTGTACTGATATAAGACAGCTCACAACAGTGCGTTTATTTTCCCTATACTGTCAATCTCATCTCCTGCCACTATCGGACTTCATTTAATGCGCACTCTAGCCAGCTTCTGCAAAACCCTGCTGCCGGTGATCGCTCTGTTTGCTGTACCTGCGCATGCCAACTGGCTGCAGGAAGAGCGTGAGATGATGGGCACGGTCATTGCCGTTGAACTGTGGTCCCCGGATGAGGCCGCCGGCCAGCGTCTCATTGCAGCGGTGTTTGCCGATGTACAACGCATGGACCATATGATGAACCCGTGGAACCGGGCCAGCGAGTTGTCGCGCATCAATCGCGAGGCGGCGCAGGGCAGGATCACCACAACACCGGAAATTATCGAGGTCATTCAACGGGCACTGCACTATTCCAGGCTCAGTGGCGGCGCCTTTGATATCAGTTTTTCATCTGTGGGGCAGCACTATGACTATCGGGAGC
>CBDTVJ010000096.1:0-10758 GCA_965363655.1 uncultured Halieaceae bacterium
TTATTATCAATGACAGTATGGGCAGGGCCTGGCGCAACGGTACGGTTGGTTTGGCCATTGGCACAGCCGGCCTGCAACCGCTGCACAACCAGGTGGGGCAGAAGGACATGTTTGGTAATGTCCTGGAAGTCACCGAAGCGGCGGTGGCCGATGAGCTTGCCGCGGGCGCTTCGCTGGTGATGGGCCAGGCAGCAGAGGCCTGTCCTGTGGTGCTGGTGCGTGGCGCCGCCCTGTGTCCGGCCGAGGTTGGGTCCACTAGCCTGTTGCGTGAGCGCGCCATGGATATGTTCCGCTGATGGCTTTGCCTGCACCACCCGTGCTGGCCCTGTCCGGAGGTGTCGGCGGCGCAAAACTGGCCCTGGGGCTGGCACAAACGCTGGAGCCCGGGCAGTTACATGTCGTGGTCAATACCGGCGACGATTTCGACCACCTGGGCCTGCGCATCTGTCCCGATATCGATACGCTGCTGT
This sequence comes from uncultured Halieaceae bacterium, assembly GCA_965363655.1. Taxonomy (GTDB): domain Bacteria; phylum Pseudomonadota; class Gammaproteobacteria; order Pseudomonadales; family Halieaceae; genus Marimicrobium. Next base: position 471 of record CBDTVJ010000096.1, read on the forward strand.
ACACGCTTGCCGGTGCCTCCAATAAGGAGCAGGGCTGGGGCCTGGAGGGGGAAACCTGGAGCACGCTGGCAGCGCTGCAGCAACTCGGTGCTGAAACCTGGTTTCGGCTGGGTGACAAGGACCTGGCGACACATCTGCTGCGCTCTGGCCTGCTTGCCGGTGGGGCAAGCCTGCTCGAGGTAACGGATACACTTGCCCGGCACTTGGGGATCAGCAGTCACGTACACCCGATGTGTACAGAGCAGGTCGGTACTACTGTCCACTGTGACGAGGGAAACCTGGCTTTCCAGCACTACTTTGTGCGAGAACAGTGCCAGCCATCGGTCACGGGGTTTAGCTTCGAAGGTATTAGCAATGCCCATCCCAATCCGCAGGTAATGGATTTGTTGTCTGATCATACGCTTGGGGCTATCGTCGTGTGTCCCTCCAACCCTTTTGTCAGCATTGATCCCATACTACAGATTCCCGGTTTTTGGCAGGCCCTTAGGGATAGTTCCGCGCCCCTGGTGCTGGTCTCTCCCATTGTGGCCGGCATGGCCATAAAGGGTCCCGCCGCCAAGATGATGGCGGAACTGGGCGTGCCGGTTACGGCGCAGGGCGTGGCGCAGCACTATTGTTCCAAATACCCGGGGCTGCTGGACTATTTTGTTATTGACGAGAGTGACGCTACACTTGCACCTGAAATCGAAAAAATGGGATTAAAAATGTTAGTGACAGCGACTGTAATGAACAGTCAGGAAGACAAGCAGCGCCTTGCTCGTGATGTCCTGGCTCTGGTGGTGGGGTAGCGGCTTGGCCCAGGCACTTGTTCCCCTCAAAGACCTGGTGCAGGCGAAAACACGCCTCGCCGGCTTGCTTGATCCGTCACAGCGGCGGGCATTGGCCCAGGCTATGGTGGAGGACGTGCTGGCTGTACTGGCCGCGCACCCGGAAATCACGCGTACCACCCTGGTCTCTGATGACCCGGGAGCGGGCCTGCTGGCAGAGAAATATGGTGTGGATTACGTGCCTGAGGCATCCCTGGGCTGTCGTGGTTTGAATGCGGTCGTCCAATGCGCCAGTGAGCTGCTGCTGGCAAAAGACGAGTCCCCGTTACTGGTGTTACACGGCGACTTGCCGCTGCTGTCCTGCGACGATATAAGTGTTGTTCTGAAAGCCCAGCGCCAGCTCAATGGTCTTGTGGTAGCTTGTGATCGGCAGGGTAAGGGCACTAACTTGCTGGCATTTGATGCCAGCTGCGCTCCCCGGTTTTGTTTTGGGCCGGACAGCCGCGCCAGGCACCTTGCCTGGGCGCACAGTGTTGCTATCCCTGCGAAGGTACTGCGCAGGCCCGGTATTGCGCTGGATATCGACGAGGCAGCGGATTTGAAGGTCTTGATGGCGTCACCTGGCCAGGAGCTGCGCAACAATACTCTGGCGCTGCTGGGTGAGGGCGAACTGGCTGCGCGCCTGGCACTGGCCCTGGCGACTTTGCCGGAAGAAAGTGCACAAGAGAATGCAACTGTAGCCGCCGCAAGCGGCGAGCATACAATGGACACGAGGGCAGGCAATTGAAAGTGGATTTGCAATCCTTAGGGCAGCGACTTCTGCAGGGGCAAGTTCCCGGCGGCGAGGAAGCCCTGTTATTAGCGGAATTCGATGATGTCTCGGCACTGGCGGAGGTGGCGGGTATTGTGCGTGATCGGGGTCACGGCAATGTAGTCACCTATTCGCGCAAGGTATTTATTCCCCTGACTCACCTGTGCAGGGATGTGTGTCATTACTGTACATTTGCCCGTACACCGAAAAAAATTGAACAGCCCTACATGCCCGTTGAACAGGTGCTGGACCTCTGTCGCGAAGGCGCGAGCATGGGGTGCCAGGAAGCCTTATTCACCCTGGGTGAAAAGCCGGAGCTGCGGTATTCCGCTGCGCGGCGCGCCCTGGAAGAAATGGGCTTTGCCACCACGCTGGACTATGTGCGCGAAGTGGCCTCGCGGGTGTTGCAGGAAACAGGGCTGCTACCGCATATAAACGCCGGCTGTATGGATGCCCCGGAAATTGCCAGCTTGCGCCAGGTGAGTGCATCCATGGGGATTATGCTGGAATCGGCCTCACCGCGCCTGTGTGAAAAGGGCATGCCGCATTACGGCTCGCCCGATAAGGATCCTGTCAGGCGTCTTGAGACCCTGGAGCTGGCGGGTGCGGCAGCGGTGCCATTTACCTCGGGTATTCTTATTGGCATCGGTGAAAGCCGCCGCGAAAGAATTGCGTCCCTGCTGGCTCTGCGCGATGTGCACAGCCGCCACGGTCATCTGCAGGAAGTGATCGTGCAGAACTTTCGCGCCAAGCCAGGGACCCTGATGGCCGCAGCGCCTGAGCCGGACCTGAAGGAATTATTGTGGACCATTGCTGTCTCTCGCCTGATATTCGGGCCCTCTATGAATATCCAGGCACCACCCAACCTGAGCCCGGGTGTGCTGCCACAATTGGTTGCCGCGGGTATCAATGACTGGGGCGGGGTGTCTCCCCTGACGCCTGATCATGTCAATCCGGAAGCACCCTGGCCGCATCTTGACCGGCTCGCCAGCGAGACAGCGGCGGCGGGTAAATTTCTCGAACAACGCCTGACAATTTACCCTGCCTATGCCGCCAGGGGCGAGCGATGGCTGGATGAGGCAGTCAAGCCCGCCGTATTAAAATTAGCGGATGCTGCAGGGTTCGCTCGGCGTGACAATTGGGTTCCGGGCGGCGAGCAGGAGATGCCTGCCATAGAGGCCCGGTTGTTAAACGCTGAGGTCAGCGTCGATAAGGTTTCGACGGATGTGCGCGACATTGTAGAGCGATGCTGGCGGACCGGCGCATTGAGTGAGGGCGATGTGACTCGCCTGTTTAACAGTCGCGGCGATGATTTTTCCTATATCGCACAGCAGGCCAATGGTGCGCGGCAGCAGGCGAATGGCGATACAGTCAGCTATGTCGTTAACCGCAACATCAACTACACCAATGTTTGCTACTTCAAATGCCAATTCTGTGCCTTTTCCAAGGGCAAGCAAAGCGAGAATCTACGCGGCAGGCCCTATGACATCAGTGGGGAGGATATCGCAGGACGCTGTGTTGAGGCCTGGAAGAGGGGCGCCACTGAAGTCTGTATGCAGGGTGGAATTCACCCGGACTACACCGGACAGACCTACCTGGATATAGTTGAAACCGTACGCAGCGCTGCCCCCGATATGCATATACACGCATTTTCCCCGTTGGAAGTGTGGCAGGGAGCGGCCACGCTGGGTGTGGATTTGCATACTTATATAGCGCAGTTAAAACAGGCCGGGCTCAATACCCTGCCAGGAACCGCAGCGGAAATACTGCACGATGAAGTACGCGCCGACCTGTGCGCGGACAAAATCAATAGCCAGCAATGGCTGCAGGTTATGGAAACCGCCCACGCGCAAGGACTGCGCAGTACGGCCACTATCATGTATGGACACATCGACCAGCCCCGCCACTGGGCCAGTCACCTCCTGAGTATCAGGGACCTGCAGCAGCGTACCGGTGGTTTTACCGAGTTTGTGCCTTTGCCTTTTGTGCACATGGAAGCGCCGATGTATCTCAAGGGCAAGGCTCGACGTGGACCCACTTTCCGGGAAGCCCTGTTGATGCACGCGGTGGCCCGCCTGGTGTTTCATGGGCTGATCGATAACATCCAGGCCTCCTGGGTGAAAATGGGTAAGGCGGGAGTAGCTGCCTGTCTCAACGCGGGCGTTAACGACCTCGGTGGCTCCCTGATGAATGAGAGTATTACTCGAGCTGCAGGCTCTGGGCATGGTCAGGAATGGTCGCCGCGCAGTATGGAAGACAACATCCTCGAGGTCGGGCGCCGGCCGCGAATGCGCACGACACTCTATGGCGACGCACCTTTTGAGCGTCAACGAGCAGCTTTCAACGCCGCCCCGCTGGTTGAAGTGCGTGGTGCCACAGCGGGTAAACTGCAGCGTAGCAAGCGTCTCGTCAACGGCATAGAGGGCAGTGCCATAGAGTCGATCCCGGTGGAGTTGCTGCAGCTACCGCCGGACAGTTCGCTGTATGAACATGTCGTATTGATGGCCGCCTGTAATTGATCCTGCTTCTTCCCCATGCCTGAGCGCAGCATTAACCTGGAGTCCAGTTGGCTGGAGCGGCTGGCGCCGGAGTTCGAAAAACCGTATATGCAGCAGTTACGCGCTTTCCTGATGGCTGAAAAAACGGCGGGTAAGCGCGTTTTCCCCGCTGGCGAAGAGTTTTTTCATGCCTTCAGCCTTACCCCTCTGGAAAAGGTGAAGGTGGTGATTCTCGGACAGGATCCTTATCACGGCCAGGGCCAGGCCCATGGATTGTGCTTTTCCGTGCCCCCGGGTATCGCGGTGCCGCCATCGCTAAAGAACATCTACAAGGAGATCCACGCGGAACTTGGGCTCCCGATACCCGCTCACGGACACCTGACCGCCTGGGCTGACCAGGGTGTGCTCCTGCTTAATAGCGTGTTGTCGGTCGAATGCGCACAGGCGGCCTCCCATCGGGGCAAGGGCTGGGAGGAGTTTACCGACAGGGTAATTGACGTGATCAACAGGGAGAGAGAGGGGGTGGTCTTCATGCTTTGGGGGGCTTATGCCCAGCGCAAGGGCGCTATCATTGATGGGTCACGTCACTGCATCCTCAAGGCTCCTCACCCGTCGCCCCTCAGTGCCCATCGCGGTTTTTTTGGCTGTGGACATTTTGTCGCCGCCAATGATTACCTGGAAGGAAAAGGGCTTACCCCGATTGACTGGCGCCTGCCTGAAACTGCTGGCGAGGCTAGTCAGTAGTCAGGGAGTAGGGTAGCTCTGCCAGAGTGAGTAAAGGTCCCTCGGGCGAATCCAGGTGCAGGCCAGCAGCGGTGCCGGCTGCGGTGGCCGCCACCAGTACTCGCGCTCCACCCTGCGCAGTGACGGCATTGACAATGTTGCCCACGCTTTGCGTTTTTCCAGCGCTGTACACTGCTGTGCCTGCACTACAGCTTGTTCCTGCGGGAAGTTCCCCCAGGTAGGTGCGCCGTTTGGGCGTGCCGCGATAGTGCAGGCGCGCTACGACTTCCTGTCCCGTGTAGCACCCCTTGCTGAAACTGATATGGCCGGTAAGGTCGTAATTCAGCGTCTGCGGTACAAATTCTTCCATGGTAGAGGCCTCGATGCGCGCGTCTCCGCTGGCAATCTGCCCGGCCTGCCATTCACTCTCAGCCAAGGGCTCCAGAGTCTGCGCTATCTTGCCCGGTAGGTCAGGACTTGCCGCCAGGTTCAGGTAGCCCTCAAACTGTTGGCCCTGCTCGTCCATCTGCACCAGGACAAAATCTTCGCCGCTGCTGCATCCAAAGCGCCCACTGGGCACGCTGTCGAAAATAGTTGCTAGCGCAGCGCCTGCCTGCAGCCCCCAGAAGGCGAAGGGGCGCCAGTCATCGCGCTCATCATCGAGTTCTGCTTTGGAAAAGATAATATATTTGCCGAAGACAGCCTTGCTTGCGGCGCGGATATCGTGTCGCAGGCGCAGGGCGAAGTGGTCCGGCCCCAGCTGGCTTAGCAGGAAGTCGCAGACGACTCGCCCCTGTGGCGTGCAGTACACGCCAGGACGGGCCTGCCCGGAATCTACTTCGCGCGTATCACAGGTGGTTTGCCCCTGCAGGAATGCCAGTGAATCCGGCCCGCTGATGTGTAGCAGGGATTCTTGCTCCAGGGCACAGTAATAGCAGTTCAAGCGTCATCACCTCGATCGTCAGGGAGCTCATAATAGGCGCTGTGTGTGTCGCTGTCAGTAATTGTTGCGCTTGGCCAGCGCGCGGCTGGAAAATGAGGATATAATGACGCCTATTGATGAACCACTGGGAACAATTGACTGGCATGATATCCAGGGAAGAGAGTAATCGTATGCGCTGGGCCGCCCGACGCGGAATGTTGGAGCTGGATCTCGTGCTGGAGCCATTCGTGAGCGTTCGCTATGAACAACTGGGCGATGCCGACCGTAAGCGCTTTGCGCGGTTGATGGAGTGCGAGGACCAGGACCTGTTTGCCTGGCTGCTGCAGCGAGGGCAGCCCGAGGAAGAGGAGTTAGTGGAGATTGTCAGCCAGATACTCGAGTTCACCCGAACTGCGCCTGCGGATCGGTAAGTCCCGTTCACGCCATGCGCTTTACCTGGCGCTCTGTTTGACTACCTGCTATGCCCTGTTCCTGCTACATCGTGACGGCTATACCTACCTCTGCCTGCCACTGTTGCCGCTAGCGACTTTTTTACTATGGCGCCTGCGCTGCCCTGCCTCGAGCGTCGTTGAGCTGTGCTGGCGGCAAGGCGTCTGGACATTAGAGCGCGCGCACCAACTGCGGGTGATTATTCCGGGAGCGCGCAGTACCGTCCTGCCCTGGGTGATTTACCTTCCTTTTAGTGTGCTGTCGGAAGGGCGCAAGGATTACCTGTGGATTTTCCTGGACAGTGTGCCCGCGGAGCCTTGGCGACAGTTGCGAGCACGACTTAATCTTGGGGTAGGTCAGTCAGAGCCCGGATTCCCACGCTGAGCTGTTGCCGGCAAGCGCGCCAGCGGCTGGCTTATAAGGGTGAATTGTCCGGTCGCAGTATAGTGTCCCTGGCTTCAGGTAGTAGTTGCGGGTAGTCCAGGGTGTAGTGCAGTCCGCGACTCTCTTTGCGGGAAATGGCACACTCGATCATCAGCTGCGCCACCATGGCGAGATTGCGTAGCTCCAGCAGGTCATTGCCAACCTTGTAGTTGCCATAATACTCAGCGATTTCAGCCTGTAGTAACTGCACCCGGTGCAGGGCTCGCTGCAGGCGTTTGTTAGTGCGCACAATGCCGACATAATCCCACATGAAGCGGCGCAATTCGTCCCAGTTGTGAGAGATCACAACGTCCTCGTCGGAATCGGTGACCTGGCTTTCGTCCCAGGCGGCTGCCTTGGCAGGAGGGGGTGCGTGCTCAAGGGTGTCGGTGATATGTTTGGCTGCGGATTCGGCGAAGACAATACACTCCAGTAATGAGTTACTGGCCATTCGATTGGCCCCGTGGAGGCCGGTGCAGGAGGCTTCTCCAACCGCGTAAAGCCCTGCGACATCGGTGAGGCTGTGAGTGTCCACCACAATACCGCCACAGGTGTAGTGGGCGGCTGGTACCACAGGGATCGGCTCGGCACTGATATCTATGCCAAATTCATCACAGCGAGACATCACAGTGGGGAAGTGGCTGTGCAGGAAATCCCTGGATTGGTGCGAAATATCCAGGAAGACACAATCGGCTCCCAGTCGCTTCATCTCGTGGTCAATAGCCCGGGCTACTATGTCCCTGGGGGCCAATTCTCCACGCTCATCGAAGTTCTGCATGAAACGCTGCCCGTCAGGCAGCAATAGCTTGCCGCCCTCGCCGCGGATTGCTTCGGTGATAAGGAACGATTTCGCCCGGGGATGGTACAGGCAGGTGGGGTGAAACTGGTTGAATTCCATGTTCGCCACCCGGCAACCGGCACGCCATGCCATGGCGACCCCATCGCCACTGGCGCCGTCAGGGTTACTGGTATACAGGTAAGCCTTGCTGGCTCCGCCTGTCGCCAGAACCACCGCAGGGGCCTGGAACAGGTCCACATGGTCGCTTTGTTGGTCGAGTATATAGGCTCCCTGGCAGCGTCCGTCGTTTACCACCAGGTCCACCGCAGTGCGGTGGGTGAAAACTTCTATATTGCCAGCTGCCAGGGCGCGTTCGCTGAGAACTTCAGAGATAGCGCGACCGGTGCGATCAGCTGCATGTATGATCCTCCGATGGCTGTGACCTCCTTCCATGGTAAGATGAAATTCCTGCCCCTGTTGGTTACTGGCATCATCCCTGAGGTCAAAATCGACCCCCTGTTCTACCAGCCACTCCACGCAGCGTCGGCTGTTGCTGACAGTAAACTCCACCGCGTCTCTGCGGCACAGGCCGGCGCCTGCCGCCAGAGTGTCGGCAACATGGGAATCCACTGTATCCCGGTTGTGCAATACGGCGGCCATACCGCCCTGGGCCCAGTAAGTCGAACCCTGGTTGAGGTCGGCTTTGGACAACAGGGCGACACGGTAGTGACTGGGGAGATGCAGGGCCAGACTGAGGCCTGCGGCCCCACTGCCGATAACGAGGACATCGTGCTGGTGACGGGTGGCCATAAGGGTCAGTGCTTGCTGCCGGCGATGGTGAAATATATGATGATGCTCAAAGGCTTAGCTTCAGCTTACCAAGTGTCAGGGGAGTATATACGAGCTCGTGGGAAATACGAAAACAATACCTTGGGGAACTTTATGCACTGTGCCCCGTCTTAGCCGTCGTCGTATGCAAAACGACACGGATCAGGCTGTACAAAATTTGTCCATAGCTGCAGTGGCTTGTTTTGTCCAGGACAGTGATGTCAGGGGTTAGGGAGGGGAACCGGACGTGACTGCCGCAGAGACGGACCAGCAACTCGTCGCCAGGGTACAAAAAGGCGACTCAAGGGCATTTGATATGTTGGTGTTGAAGTATCAGCACAAGATATTTGGCCTGATAAGCCGCTACGTGCGCGATGCCGATGAAGTGCAGGACGTGGCCCAGGAAGCATTTATCAAAGCCTACAAGGCCCTTCCCCGGTTTCGTGGAGATAGCGCTTTTTACACCTGGTTGTATCGCATTGCGATCAACACGGCTAAAAATCACCTGGTATCGCGCTCCCGGAGGCCGCCGGGTAAAGACGTGGAAATCGAAGACGCAGAATACTATGAGGCTGGCGGGGCGCTACGTGATATTGAGAATCCTGAGAATGCCCTGTTCGGCGCTGAGCTAAAGGCGGTGGTTGAAGCCGCGATAAGTGATTTGCCCGACGATTTACGCACGGCTGTAACTTTACGTGAATTTGACGGTCTCAGTTATGAGGATATCGCCGAAATAATGGATTGTCCGGTAGGTACGGTTCGTTCCCGGATATTTCGGGCTCGTGATGCCATCGATAAACAGGTCACGCAGCAATTGGACGGCGAGGCTTGAGGAAGTGTTCCGCCCCGGATAGCCGACACAGGCATGCAGTACCGGTTAACAGTAGAGAATGTGAAAAATTTTGCAAAGGTAGTGAACAATGAGTGAAAGAATGCGTGAATCCCTGTCTGCGCTTATGGATGATGAAGCCAACGAGCTTGAGTTGGAGCGGGTGCTCGCCAGCATCGGTAGCGATGACGAACTGCGCCAGGCCTGGACGCGATATCACTTGGCGGGGGATGCCGCAACCGGCCAGCCTCTGGCACATATTGATCGCGATATATCAAAACAAGTGCAGGCAGCTATTGGGGCCGGAATATCCCTCGATGCCACGGGCACCGAATCCGGTTTCAGGCAGCGCGTGCTGCGCCCATTGACCAGCTTTGCAGTAGCCGCGTCAGTGGCCGCTACAGTGGTTATCGGTGGGCAACAGTTGGCCCAGGTTGGCGCAGTGGGAGCCCACGGCGGAGACCAGACAGTCGCAGCCAGTGCCTCACCCGTTGGCTTGGTGAATAGCCTGGGAGCGAATACGGTTCAGGCCAGCTTCGGTACCCAGTCGATTCCTGTGTTGCAGCCCGCCACCCGCAGGGCATACCAGGAACTCGCGCGGCAGCGTATGGGCCGCTACATGCAGGAGCACGCAGAACATGCAGCACTGAATTCGCCCCAGGGCCTGATCCCCTTCGCCCGTGTACCCCGGATAAAGGAATAGAGTAACGCTACGTGTTGAGTCGTTTATTTAGCAAACTGTCGCTGCTTTCAGGCTTTCTTGTATTACTCCTGCCGCTAAGCACCAGCGCTCAGTCAATTGCCTGCCCGGATGCAGATACCGCAGCCCTGTCCTGGTTGGATAAAATGTCCCGAAGTATTCACCAGGTAAGCTACCATGGCGTCGTGACCCTGCAGCGTGGGGATGATATGCAAGTGATGCAGGTGTCCCACCTGGTTGATGGTGGCACCAGCGCAGAGAGCCTTACCCAGCTAACAGGGCAGGGTGCACAGATAAAACGTGGATCCCATCCACTGGATTGTATGCACCCTGGACATCAGTTGCTGCTCGTGGCAGAGGACTTGCAGGCGGGGCGCTGTGGGATCGCCGAACATTACCGCTTCAGTGTCGCTGATGGCGAGCGAATTGCTGGACGCAGATCGGTGCGCATTCGAATCGAGCCCCGTGATATGTACCGTTTTGGTTACGCCATGTCGCTGGACCGGGAAACGGGTTTATTGCTTAAAACCGAGATGATTGGCCGCGGGAGTAAGGTTCT
>CBDTVJ010000097.1:0-10495 GCA_965363655.1 uncultured Halieaceae bacterium
TGGCCGCCAGCACCGGCGCCAGCAGTGTCTGTACCTTGCTGTAGTCGCCCTGTTGCAGCTGCGTGGTGGCCAGTAGTTTGCGGCCGCCGCTATTGGCCGGCGCCAAGGCGTGGAAACGTTGCGCCAGGACAGCGGCCTGGTCGATGTTGCCTTGTATCAGTTGCGCGCTACCGAGGAAATACAGTACCAGTGGGAATTGCTCCCAGGCGCGCTCCGCTGCGGATAGCGATGTAATCGCCTCCTCGTACTCTCCGGCCTGATAGTGGATGAGCCCCTGCAGGTAGTTGGCGCCGGGCTGCTTTTGACTCATGCGCAGCAGGGCGTCGGTATCAGCCTGTGCGCCCTCTGGGTTACCCGATTGGAGATTCAGCAGGGCGCGCTTGAAGACGGTCTGGTAACTTTTCGGCTGAATGGCAATGGCTTTGTCGTAGGCACTTTTGGCCTCATCCGGCTGTTGCTGCGCCAGGTGGATGTCACCCACCAACGCCCAGGCGGAGGCATTGTCGGGGTCAGCGGCAACCAGGGTTTGCAGCAATGCCTTGGCCCCGTCCAGGTCACCCTGGCTGCTGAGTATCCGCGCCTTGGCTAACAGGGCCTCCGGGTGCTTGGGGGACAGGTCCAGCGCCATGTCGGCTAGTACCCTGGCATGCCGGTTTTCACCCTTGCTCATAGCTGCCAGGGCTTGCATGGCCAGTACCGTAGCCTCGGCGGCTGGCGCCAGGTCAGCGGTCTGCAGCTCGGCGACCTCGGTATATTTTCCCTGTGCCCACAGTGCTTCGGCCAGGGCGGGAATGACATCATTGTTAGGCCAACCCAGCTTGCGGGCGTAGCGTAGTTCTTTTTCGGCGGAGGCCGCGTCCCCCGATTTGAGGTAGACCCTGCCCAATAGTTGCCGTGCATCGCCGGACTGGTTGTCCTGCTGCAAGGCATTCTTCAATTCGATGACGGCCGATTCGTATTCTGCGTTGGCAATAAATTGATTGGCCCGGGCAATGTGCTCCTCCGAAGTTGCGCCCTGATCACAGGCGGCGAGGCTTACCAGGAGGGTGGCCAGACTTATGGCTCGAATAAAACTCTTCATCTGGGGCTTTTCCTCAGCTTGTCTGTCCGATGAGCGGCGCAATGGCGGCGCTGCTGCATGATGCGCAAAGCTTACACTACTGCGCTAGCCAATCAGAATATTTCCTAGCTGGCGGGCGGGGAGTCTGTGATGAAGTTGGCAAGTGGCTCGCGCAATGGGAGGCAGTCGATTTTCTTCAGGGGAGGGAAATAAGGTCAGCAGCGACCTCAGTTCTCCACGGGGTCGCTCAGTGTCAATGTAACGCCATTAGCCTGGATATAAAAAAGCCCCGGCATGCGGGGCTGTGTGACTACAGTTACGTCTAAGCTTTACGGCGCTTGACCACACCCAGGCCGAGCAGGGCTGAGCCGAACAGCCAGGCTGCAGCCGGAACCGGTACCTCAGAAGGAGGTTCCACTTGATCTATGGGGCCATATTCAGTGGTGTGGCTCCATTCCTCTCCCAGTGCGGTCACAGTCACTTCGACTCCGGAAGTATTCTCAAAAAACCACAGATTATTTTGTTTCTTGATCGAGAAGTACTGACGATCTGTCGTATAGGTGTTTGCCTCAGTATCTGTCTTGTTAACATAACTGACAGTGGAGCGAGCCGGGTCAAATTGGACCAGAAGCTCATTCAGCAACGCCAGTTCGAGGGGCTCACTACTATTACCGTTCATGGGGTATGCAGCGCCATCGGTCGAGCTAAGCGCTATCGTACCGGGGTTGGGCCCGACGAAGGCCTCACACGAGGGGTTGCATGTTATGTCTTTGATGGAGCCATTGTAGCCGTCCAGCGTGATGGTGGTAGCGTTGGCACCGCCCGCAAGCAGGCATGCTGCCATTGCGACCGTCGCGACGCTTGTGGATTTCATTGTCATTTGGTTTTCCTTGGATATCAGAATTGTTCTTGTCTGTATTTTGTGTTTTTTCGCAGTAAAATATGCAAATTGCATGCCAACACAATGAAATCAATGACTTAGCGTAGCTTCAGGCCGAGCTGAACCCCATTTTGTAAAATATAGTGACAGATAACGTCGCTTCTGTGGCTTGCAGCATCACTCGTGGTAAAGAACAGGCGTTTACTTAGTGCCCCCGCTCTATGCCGGATTAATGCGTCGAACGAACGTCCCTTCAGACCACAGACGGCCACTAGCCCGCAGTCGCAAACACCTCAATACAGTGGTAGATGGACAATCGACGGCAGTTATCAGGCAGCTTGAAGCGCTGGATGTGCAGATAATGCGCCTGACCGCTTCCAGGTGGTGGCTGGTCTCGGTTTTTTACACCGCTGTCCCAGGGCATCGTCATGAACTTTTTAACTCATTGATATTATTAGGATAAATATCTGGATTCTTCGTGCGCTTCAGGGGCCGGGAAGTGTCGCTTATTGCATCAAAGGTACTCGAGCGATCCGGGAATATATCCGCACGAAACCAACCCGTCAGCCATTCAACCTTCCTGGCCACTCTACCTTCCTGGTCACTACGCCGCAGTAGACTCATTAGCCACCTGCGGCACACCTATGCGTCAGTGCCGCAGCATGGCATCCAGGTGGTCGACTACTTCTGCCCAATCGGCATCCTGTGCGATGGACTCGCGGATGAACTGCGCCTGTCCTGCGCTCCAGAATGCTGCACTCTCCAGCGGAATCTCCAGCGGCAGATGGTTGTTCTGGATGAAATTATCAATTGCGATGTCGTTATTGGATAAACCTAACTGCGCAAACAAGGTCTGCAGGGTGTGGTTTGAAGTATCCATATCGGGGTTTCCTGGAAGGTGTATGGATTACTATAGACGATCCTGGTGCAGGTGTAAGTCTGTATGCCAGTTCCTTGTTATCTGCACAGCTGCACTTGCCAATACCAGAATGGTTGCTTCGGCCAGGGCTAATCCAGTACGCGCTGGCAAGCGTATCTTCTTTAGCTGCCTCTTAACGCAGAAGTAACACAAATAGTGCGAAGCGTGCGGTAACGTGGGCGCGATCAGGTATTCTGGTGTCATTACCTCGCTGGCAGCATCCTCGAATCACGTTTTTCTCAATATACTCGGATCACAATCCATGCAAAAAAAGTGGCTAAGGCGCCTGTTGCCCCTGCTGGTCCTGGCGTTCTCGTTTGCGGCAGCCTTTATGATGATTACCAGCCGGGCAGAATTACCGCAGCGCGACAGCGTGGTGGTAGCGCCGGTAGTAAAAGTACTGGCCGTTGCACCCGGGCCAGTGGCCATTACCATCCATTCTCGCGGCACCGTTCGCGCCAAGCACGATATTGAACTGGTCAGTGAAGTATCGGGCCGTGTTATATCGGTCGCCCCGGAGTTTGTGGAGGGTGGCGCCGTGGCTCAGGGTGTCACCCTGTTGAGTGTTGATCCTATAGATTATGAGGTCGCGTTATCGGTGGCTGAAGCGGGGGTCGCGAGTGCGAAATTGTCGCTGGCCGAGGTGCAGGTGGTGGTGAAACGTGCTGCGATTGATGAAGCGGAAGCCCAGGTGCAGGCCTCGAAAGACAGGTTGCGACAGGCACAAGCAGACTTGGCAAACACCGCAATAGCCGTTCCCTTTGACGCTATTGTCGACAGCAAGCGGGTCGATCTTGGGCAGTATGTGCAAGCTGGATCGGCGCTGGTGCGTTTATTGAGTACCGGCAGTGTAGAGGTCAGGTTGCCGCTATTGGCTTCTGACGTGCCCTTTGTACAGTATGGCCAGTTGGCCGATGGCAGTTGGCCAGAGGCGACTCTTACCGCCCGTTTTGGTCATATTGAAGCCAGCTGGGAGGCGCGATTGGTGCGCCTGGAACAACGTGTGGATGAGCTGACCCGCGTGTTTTACCTGGTGGCAGAAGTGGACGCTCCCTACGATACCAGCCGTTACCCCAGGGCCTTGTCAGTCGGCCTGTTTGTTGAAGCCGAGATTGAGGGCACGCCTATCGCCAATGCCACCCGCCTGCCCAGGTCTGCGCTGTACCCTGAGGATTTTGTCTATGTGGTGGAGCAGGAGCGCCTTCTTAAGCGGCCGGTGACAGTGCTGCGCAGAGGCCAGGACAGTGTCATCGTGGGCGATGGGCTCGCTGCGGGCGACCAGGTGGTTCTGTCGCGCCTCGATATCATGGTGGGCGGTATGCCTGTCACTGTGGCGCCGTAACATGGCACCTTTAAAAGAGCAGGGCATCATCGCCTGGATGGCAGGCAACCCGGTGGCAGCCAATCTCCTGATGCTGGTGGTTATGGTGGGTGGCCTGGCTTCGGTTGGGGGCATCACCAAAGAAGTTTTCCCCACCTTTCCCTCTGAAACGGTGACTATCACCGTGCCCTACCCGGGGAGTTCGCCGGAAGAGGTGGAAGAGGGCATCGTGCGCAAGGTTGAGGAGGCCGTGCAGGATATTGTCGGCGTGGATGAGATCCGCTCCGTGGCACGCGAAGGCATGGGCGTGGTAACAGTGCTGCTGGAACCTGGAACGCCAATGAGCAAGGCCCTCGGGCAGATCAAGGCCAGGGTAGACGGCATTAGCGCATTTCCATTGAATGCCGAGGAACCCATCGTCGATGAGGTGCTCAGGCGCACACGGGCGATGCGGCTGACACTGTATGGTGCGCTGGAGGAGCGCCAGTTGAAGGAGCTGGCAGAGCAGCTGCGCGATGAAGTGCTGCTCATACCGGGTATCACCCAGGTTACCATCAACGGCGCGCGCGACTACGAGATATCCATTGAAGTGTCTGATGCGGCCCTGCGCCGCTACGGCTTGTCATTCAGTGATGTGGTCAGTGCAGTACAAGCGCGGTCGCGCGATCTTCCCGGTGGCAAATTGCGCACAGGGACCGGGTCGATCACCCTGCGCTCGGTCGGGCAGGCCTATACCGGTGCCGAATTTGCTGCCCTAACGCTGATCACCAGCGACGACGGTACCCGCGTGTCACTGGGCGATGTGGCCACGGTGCGCGATACCTTTGAAGATCAACCGGTGCTCAGCCGCCTCAACGGCGAACCCAGCCTGACACTTGAAGTGGACCGTGTCGGCGACCAGGACGTGCTGGCGATGACCAGTGACCTGCGGCTTTTTGCCGAGCGCAAGCAGGCGCAACTGCCGGAAGGTGTCGAATTGACGGCCTGGTCTGACCGCAGCGTGATACTGAATGGACGTATCCAGCTGATGCTGAAAAGCGCTTTACAGGGCGCTGTTCTGGTCATGCTTACCCTGGCGATTTTCCTCAATCTGTCGCTGGCGCTCTGGGTTATTCTTGGTGTGCCCTTTTCATTCCTGGGCGCGCTGCTGGTCATCAACCTGTTTGGCTTGCCAATTTCTATCAATGTTATTTCAGTGTTTGGCTTTATCCTGGTGCTGGGCATGTTGGTGGATGATGGTATCGTCACCGCCGAGAGCGCCTATGCCCGGCTGGAGGAAGAAGACCAGGGCCTCGACAGTATCGTCAGGGGCGTAAAGCAAGTCACGGTAGCGACCATCTTTGGCGCGCTGACCACGATGATGGCATTCGCACCCTCCTGGTTTGTGCAAGAAGGCTTTGGCAGAATCTTTTCGCATATTGTGCCGGTGGTGGTGTTAAGCCTGCTTTTTTCACTGCTGGAAACAAAGCTGATCCTGCCCTCGCATTTGCGACATATCCGCATCGCCCCGCAGCCGGGTAAAGCCGGAACCGTTCGGGCCAGGCTGGCCGCTATGCAACGCAGCTGTGCCAGTGGGCTGCAGCGCTTTGCGAATACACGTTACCGGTCGACGCTGGAACTGGCGGTACATTTTCGCTATACCACACTGGCCCTCTTTCTGGGTGGCCTGATCATTTGCCTGGCCCTGGTGCCGGCGGGCATTGTCCGCTTTGTTTTCTTCCCTAATATTCCGTCCGACCAGATCAATATAAACCTGAAAATGCCGCAGGGTACTCCCTGGCAGCTGACCCACGATTACACGCTGCAGATTGAGCAGGCGGCGCGGGACATGGATGCGCGCTATCAACAGCAGACCGGCTCCGGGCAGGGCGTCATTATGGAGTTGATGTCGCTGTCGACAGAAGATACCGAGTCACAGGTTACGCTGGAGTTGTTGCCGAGCACCGAGCGCAGTATCACCTCGGTGGAACTGGCGGGTTGGATGCGGGAAAGCCTGGGCGAGCTCAGTGGCATCCAGTCATTAAGCTTTGATGCCAATGCCGGTCCCTCTGGCTCCGCTGTTGATATTGAACTGTCCGGGCAAGACCTCGATATGCTGCGCGGCGCTGCCGGCGAATTGAAAGCGGCGCTGCTGGGTTATGACGGTGTCTATGATGTCAGGGATAGTTTTGATGCAGGTGGCCCGGAGCTTGATATCAGGGTAACACCCCAGGGTGATGCCCTGGGTCTGGGGCAGGTGGAACTGGCCACGCAGGTGCGCCAGGCTTTTTTCGGCGCCGAAATCCAGCGCCTGCAGCGTGATCGCGATGAAGTGCGGGTCTATGTGCGCTTCCCCGCCGGGGAGCGCGCCACACTGGAGTCCTTGCGATCCATGTGGATCGACGTACCGGGGCGTGGCAAGGTGCCGTTTGAGGTTGTGGGTGAGGCCCGCGAAAGAACCGGGGTCAGTGTCATCAATCGCTTCAACCGCCAGCGGGTGGTCAACGTGGAAGCGGATGTTGATAAAGCCATGGTGGAGCCGAGCCTGGTCAATGAGGCGATCACCAGCAAGTTGCTGCCGGAAATCCTGAGCCGCTACCCGGGTGTGTCGCCGCGTTTGAGCGGTGAAGCAGAGGATCAGGAAAAGACCACAGATACGCTTGGCCTGGGCCTTATCGCTGTGCTGCTGATGATTTACGCCGCGCTGGCGGTGCCACTGCGCAGCTACGGCTTGCCGCTCATCATCATGTCAGTGATTCCCTTCGGCCTGGTAGGTGCAATTCTGGGGCACCTGATTCTGGGTAATAACGTGAGTGTGCTGTCCGCAATCGGCATGATTGGCCTAACCGGTATTGTGGTCAATGACAGCCTGGTAATGGTGGATCATATTAGCGCGCGCATACGCGCAGGAGGCGAGAGCTGGCGCAGCGCCGTGGTCGAGGGTGGCGTGCGTCGCTTCCGGCCGGTGGTACTGACCTCGGTAACCACTTTTATGGGTCTGTTGCCCATCCAGCTCGAGGCGTCGCTGCAGGCGCAATTCGTCAAGCCAATGGCAATCTCTATCGGCTTCGGCGTATTGTTTGCTACCTTCATCACGCTGTTTTTGGTGCCGGTTCTGTATTTTGTGGGCCGGGATGTCAGCGAGTGGCTGGGCAAGTTTGCCAAAACGGGCCAGGAGAAGGTGAGCGTCTAGTGTCTCCCTCGGTGTAAGACAAGGATGCCGTGCCGGGATAGTGGCAGGGTCACTCGCCCCGTCAGCCCGCTAATTTTCCTGCTTCGAAAGCATCACTATTTCTCTGCACTCGGCCCTAACGGTTGACCAAAGCTGAATTCAACAAAATTACCATCTGGATCGCGCATGCCGCAGTAGTAGCCTACTGGATAAGGTTCCTGTCGCGGTTCCCACTCAAGAATGCCGTCCGAACGCGCCTTATTTGCGATCGCATCGACGGCTTCTTTACTGTCCAGGGCAAAACCAAGGTGCGAATAATCTGTGGAGCTTTGTGCTCGACCGGGGCCGCCAGGTATAAGTACAACAATGAAGTCCTTTTCCTTTCCCGGCTCAGCCAACCACACCACCCGCTTCCCGTCGTTTACACGATCATGAGTCAAGCGCATTTGCGCATAGGTCTCATAAAAATCGACACAGGCTTCAAGATCGCGGACGTGCATTGCAAGATGCGTAAATGCTGCAGACATAGATAATTTTTCTCAGATATAGAAAGCGGGCTTCCAGGATATTCTAGACCAAATGGCAGGCTATGGGCGAAAAGGGAAGTAGTCGTAATCCTCGCCAGGCATTTTAGGGCGGCTCCACAAACGGGTGCACTGAAGCCGAGACTATTGTAAATTTGGGAAAAATATCCCATAATTGGATTTTGAGAGGAGAAGCTTGTGATGAAGCAAATACTGACTGGCATCTCGCTGCTGGTAATGGCCAACAGCGTCTACTCTGCACCCGTTGTATACACCAGTGAAGTGACGTACCTGGCCGACCTCGCTTCACTCGGACTAGCAACCGTTTCTGAAAGCTTTGAAAACGACACGGTGTGGGCAGCTTCGCGAAACTCGATTAGCGTGCCAGGCAGGACCCCATCGGTAACCAGCAAAGGCATCGTGTGGACATCGAATTACGTCCAGAACCAAATCGCCACCGGGGATGTGGGTGGCAGTGCGCCGGCGGGTGAATTCGCCATCTATTCTCTCCCCCATGGGCTGACAACGGATTCGGGATTGTATTGCGATTCCGCAGAAGACCCGAATATTCCTATCGAATGCTATCAGAACGACGGTTTGAAGATTGAATCCGCCAGTGGCGAACAATTGTATGCCTTTGGCGGCCGTGTCGATTCCAATACAGGTATTCCTAAGATTACTTTTTTATTGGACGGTGTTGATATCAACGGCAACGACACCGACAACATCGACAACGAGCAACGTGAGGGCGATTCCGCCGACAACTGGGCTTTCGTTGGGGTGATCGACACAGACGGCTTTCTCTCCGCTGAATTGCGAGAACTCAAGGGCAAGGACTACCAGCAAGTTCTCCTGTTCGCGGATGACTTCACCATTGGTGTATCTGCAGTTCCCGTCCCCGCCGCAGCCTGGCTCTTCGCGTCAGCCCTCCTGGGCCTTGGCGCAATCAAGCGCAGAAAAGCCTAACAGCCCCACATAGCTCAATAAGGGATGTTCCTCACCGTGAGGGGCACCCCCACCCCCATTTCTGTGCTCCCATCGACAGTTCAGCCCCTGCAATCAAAAATACACTCCCAAGCGATTGCATCCCCATAGCACATTATCTGGAATTGCTCCGCTTCAAACGGGACGGTTATAGCCCATCGAAATTTCCTGACTTAGCCTATACCGAAGATTGCCTGTTGGTGGTTTGCTGCTGTGTGCTTGTTCTGCATGGGGAGGGGGGTGATGGCTACTGAGGGTATTCTGAGCGGCGTCTCGGGAACGTCCACTTTTCTCGATAGCGGACCTTCAGGGCTGGATGAGTGCAGAGGCCGCTGCCAGCCAAGAACGGACTTTGAGAACCGAAGGTGGGTCTACAAATTTAGAGCTATTAGTTTCGCATACACTTAAACATCAACCATTGCCAATTACAGACGTGGAAGAAATCACCAAGGTCTTTGGGAATTGGATTAGAATCAGGCTTTACTGCGGCGAGCCCAACCTAGGCTAAAAAGCCCTAACCAGTATCTAAATACATTTATCATGATCCCGCCTCTGATAAGAAACTTCTGAGGAGCTGCATAATTTATGCCAAAAACAAAAAATTTGTGTGAAATCAGGGGGCCTATCTGGTTGACGTTTTCCAAACGAATCCAAAATGTAAAATTTACTGACATTTGGGGATAAGTAGAGAGTGTCTGCTTCGAGTCGGCCGCGGACTCCGGTGTTTCGTTAGGAGGCTTTCTTTGGCAGAACCCTCTCCAGATAGCCCTCGATGATTTCAGAAGTGTGTTCGAGGGTGAAAATCGAGCACAAGTTCGGTATGGGCTCAGTCGAAAGGGGTTGGCTAAAAGAGTGTTCAGAAAAAGCGTTGCGCTTGGATGCCAATTCCTTTTTATCTGAAGAGGTTAACTTGGCAATACCCTTTCATGGCGTGCTGCCACAGATGAACTCAGTGCTATGATGGCTGTGATGCCAATTCTTTACACACTCTTCTTTCTGTGCGTGCCAGCCGGGATTTTATATCTGGCCCACCACCAGCTTTGGGCGCAAAAGCTCGGAGTGATCCTACTGTGTTATCTCGCCGGTTTGTTGGTAGGTAATGCCGGGTTGATCCCGGAAGCGGCAGGTGGTGCACAGTTGGCGGTCTCCGAAATAACTGTTGCCCTGGCGCTCCCCATGTTGCTGTTTACTGTGGATGTTCGTCAGTGGAGTAAAATGGCAGGTAAGGCACTTCTATCGATGCTATTAGCTACGACCTCGGTGGTGACATTGGCCACTGTATGGTTTTACCTATCCCGTGAAAACGGGGTAGAGGCCAGTAGTCAATTGGCGGCAATGTCCGTGGGCTTGTATACCGGGGGTACCCCTAATCTCGCGGCGATCAAAACTGCGCTGGAGATTCCCCATAGCCAATACATTATCTTTCATAGCCTGGACACGTTAATCGGTGGAGCCTATCTTCTGTTTATGTTGACCGTGGGCATTCCTGTGTCTCGCTGGTTTCTGGGTAAGCCTCAGAAGCAGGACAGTATTGAAGCTATCCAAACCCAGGCGTTTGATGAAGAAAACTATGCTCCGCTATTTCGACGGGATGTAGCCGAGGGCGATTGCCTCACACCTGGGCTGGCCGGCGGGCACCGTTCGCAGCCGCCTGAA
>CBDTVJ010000098.1:0-10472 GCA_965363655.1 uncultured Halieaceae bacterium
ATGCAAAGAGAAGTGGTGGCGCTCGGGCTTGAGATCCATGGCATTGACAATGCTTTCACGCAGCAGTTCAGGTGAGTAGTTTTTCGCGCGCAGTACGGCACGCAGATCCACGGAGTGCTCGTTACCCAGGCAGAGCAGTAGACGCCCCTCCGCTGTCACCCTGACCCGGTTACACAAATGGCAAAAGTTGTGGCTGTGGGGGGAGATAAAGCCAATGCGCGCAGACCCGCTGCCAGTGCGGTAGTAGCGTGCGGGGCCGGCGTCGCCGTCGGGATCTCCAAGGGGGTCAAGCTGGTATTGTTTGCCGATGAGATCCCGCAGTTCGTCGCTGCTGCAAAAGCTCAGGGCCCGGTCGTGTTCATCGATCAAGCCCAGTGGCATCTCTTCGATGAAGGCGATATCGATGTCGCGCTGCTGTGCGAAGTTCACCAGGTCCAGGGCTTCATCTTCATTGCGGCCCTTGAGAATGACAGCGTTGATCCTGAGTCGGTCAAAACCGGTAGCAACTGCCGCGTCGATCCCGGCAATCACCTGGTCCAGGTTGCCGTGGCGGGTTAGTTGCCGGAATTTTCGCGGCTGCAGACTGTCCAGGCTGATATTAATGCGATTGACACCCAGGTGGCGCAGGTTGCCTGCCATTCGCTGTAGTTGGGAGCCATTAGTGGTCAGCGCCAATTGCTGCAGCCCGGGCAGGGCCCCGAGGCGCGCAATCAGCGATTGAATATTGTTGCGGATCAGGGGTTCACCCCCGGTGAGACGAATCTTACCTACACCCAGCGCGACAAAGGCCGCTGCGACCTGGTGCAGTTCCTCCAGCGACAATACATTCTGTTTGGACACGAACGTCATGTCTTCTGCCATGCAGTAGACACAGCGAAAATCGCAGCGGTCCGTGACTGACAGGCGCACATAATCGACCTGTCTTCCGAATCTATCAATCAGTTTCTGTGAGGGTTCAGCCATAATACGACGCAGTGTAGCGGTTCGGGAGGCGTCCCACTAGTGCGGGGTTTACACTGCCGGGTGAGTGGGACAGGATAGGGTGTGTCATACCGATAAAAAGCCCTATAGGCAGCGTGGGGAACAGTGCATCAAGGGGGGAGTTTGTTAGCGACACATAATTGGGCTTTGTGGCTTGGTCCGGTGCTCGCCGCTCTGGCGGCTGTGGCCTGTAGCGAAGCCGGTTATGGTGGTGATATGTCCATCGTGGCTTTTGTGGCTGTGCTGTGTGTGTTGTGGTGGGTGTTCGAGCCGGTCCCCATTCCCGTAACCTCGCTTGTGCCGCTGGCGCTATTGCCACTAATGGGGGTCCTCACCCCGGCGCAGGTTGGCCAGGCTTATGGCTCCCCCCTGATACTGCTTCTGCTGGGTGGTTTCCTGTTGTCCAAGGCCATGGAGCACTCTGGCGCGCACCGGCGCATCGCCCTGGGTATGGTTGAGCTGTTTGGAGCCAGCAGCGGCCGCCGCCTTATCATGGGTTTTATGGTGGCATCAGCTGTGTTGAGTATGTGGATTTCAAACACCGCCACCACACTGATGCTGCTGCCGGTTGCACTGGCGGTGTTGGACGCCGTCAAGGACAAGGAGAAGTTGGCGGCGCCGTTATTGCTGGGCATCGCTTATGCCGCGAGCGTGGGCGGCCTGGGAACGCCGATTGGTACGCCGCCCAACCTGATTTTCATGCAGGTTTACGAGCAGACAACGGGCAAGTCCATCAGTTTTACCCAGTGGATGGCCTGGGCCCTGCCGGTTGTTGTGGTAATGGTACCCGTCATGGCACTTGTTTTGACCCGCAATGTGCGTGGTGCGCTGGAGGTGACGTTGCCCGAGGTAGGGCCCTGGCGTACGGAAGAGCGTCGGGTCATGCTGGTGTTCGGCTTGACGGCCCTGGCCTGGGTGACCCGGGGTGAACCCTTCGGTGGCTGGAGAGTCTGGTTGGACCTGCCGCAGGCGAATGATGCATCGGTGGCCCTGCTGGCTGTTATCATCCTGTTCATTGTGCCCAATGGCAAGGGGGAGCGCCTGTTGTCGTGGGAGCGAGCCAGCACCATCCCCTGGGGTGTCCTGTTGTTATTTTCCGGCGGTATTTGCCTGGCCAAGGGCTTTGTCAGCTCGGGTATGAGTGAGCTGATGGGGGAGTGGTTGGCGCAGATGACGCGCATGCCGATGTATGCGCTGATCCTGCTTATCTGCCTGGTGGTCACTTTCATGACGGAGACCACGTCCAACACAGCCAGCACCACACTGCTGATGCCGGTACTTGCCGCGGCGGCCTTGGCGGCGGGCATTCGACCGGAATTGATTATGGTGCCCGCGGCAATGAGCGCCAGCTGCGCGTTCATGCTGCCGGTGGCAACTGCACCTAACACGGTGGTTTTCGGCAGTGGTTTGGTCACCACCGCCCGCATGGCGCGGGAGGGGGTGTTATTGAACCTGTTGGGCGCTGCCGTGATCAGCGTGGTCTGCTACCTGCTGTTCACCTGAACACGCCCTGCGGGGGTTGGGCTCTCTAGAGCAGGCCCATTATGGTTTCTGCTGAGCTGACGTCTACACCCGGCCCGTCTTCCACATTGAGGTGGGTGACTGTGCCATCTTCAACAATCATGGCAAAGCGCTGGCTGCGGGTGCCAAGGCCAAAGCCGCTGCCGTCCATTTCAAGTCCGAGTGCGGCGGTGAAGGCACCGTTACCGTCGGCCAGCATCAGCAATTCTTCCGCATTCTGCGCCTTGCCCCAGGCATCCATGACAAAGGCATCGTTAACGGACATGCACACGATAGTATCTACGCCGGCGGCCTTGATCTTGTCGGCATTCACTACGTAGCCGGGCAGGTGGGTAATGCTACAGCCGGGTGTAAACGCACCGGGTACAGCAAAAAAAACAACTTTCTTGCCTGCGAAAATTTCCTCGGTGGTAATTCCAGTGGGGCCCTGCTCGCCCATTGTGTGCATGCTGCAGGCTGGTATCTTGTCGCCGCTTTGGATGGCCATGTTACGCTCCTTGGTTGGGGGATCCAGATTGATTGGGGATAATAGCAGATGAGCGGGGAAACACACTGCCCTTTGTGTGCTGGGTCTGAAATATCAGCGTATTTCCAGGACAATCGACGCCCCTATTTATCGTGTGGCGATTGCTCCCTGGTATTCGTGCCACCCCGGGCCTACCTGGGCAGGGCAGATGAGCGCGCCGAGTACGACCTGCATCAAAACGACATTCACGACCCCGGCTATCGAAATTTCCTGTCGCGTCTGGTGCGGCCTTTGGTCGAGCGTATTCCTGCCGGGGCACGCGGCCTGGACTTCGGCTGTGGCCCCGGTCCGGCGCTTGCGCAACTGTTGCGCGATGCCGGATACGAAGTCGTGTTATACGACAGTTTCTTCGTTCCTGATCGCAGCGTATTGCAAGGCCGCTACGATTTTATCTGCGCCACCGAGGTAGTTGAGCACCTGCACCAGCCGGGTAAGGAACTGGCCCGGCTCTGGTCGTTGTTACCGGCAGGGGGCTTGCTGGCGGTCATGACCAAGTTGGTACGGGATCCGGTCGCCTTCGCCAGCTGGCATTATAAGAACGATCCTACGCACGTGTGTTTTTTCAGTGCCAATACCTGGCGGTGGTGGGCGGCGAAGCAAGATGCCAGTCTGGAAATAATCGGTGCAGACGTTATTTTTCTGGGTAAACAGGTCTAATCGCCCTCGGCCAACATAGCGGCATAGATGGTTTCACAGTCGTGATAGAAACTGAGTTCATCCTTACCGAGGTAGGGCGCCACCATCGACAGTAACTGTAAGACCCCCTGGTGAATGGTGACACGTGGCGGGCGATTATCGTGCAACAGTTCTTCGTAGTTGAACCAGAACGTCAGGTTAAGGGTCATGTTGTCCACTAGTCCCAGTAGCTGCTGATCACGGGTGTCGATCACTTCCTGTTTCAGTAGAGCCTGGCAGATCGCGAACAGCGCGGCACGCTTGAGCTGGATCAGCCGCTTAAAGCTTCTTTTGATGTCCGGGTAGCGCTGCAGGATATTGTCGAGATTGTGGTAGAGAAACCGGTACTGGTACATTTCCTCCATCACCACATAGAGGTAGTACCAGTTGTCCTCCACGCTGCCCGAACCCTCGCTGAGCGGTCGCTCGATAGGTGCAGTCAGGGTATGGGACAGCGCGTGTTCGTACTGGCGAAAAAGCTCGGCAATGATCTGGTCCTTACCCTTGAAATGGTAATAGAGGTTGCCGGGACTGATATCCAGTTCGTTGGCAATATCGATGGTGGTGGTATCGGCTTCACCCTCCTCGTTGAATAGCGCCAGGCTGGTGTGGAGAATACGGTCCCGTGTCTTCATGAAGTGCGCAGATCAGGCCTTTTTATTGCTGCGGGCAGGTTTTCTGCGGGTGCTCGCCTTTTTCGCGGGAGTCGCTTTCTTGCGGGGGGATTTTGCCGCTGCTTTCTTCTTTGCAGCAGCGCCTGCGGTTTTGCCGGTGGCAGCGGTTTTCTTGCGAGGTGACTTGATCACACCCTGTTCCGCCAGGGCTTTACTGAGTTTCTCCACCTTTCTGGTCAGCTGGTCCACCTTCTTATGCAGGGCGGCCAGGTCCTCGATCCGGGCGGGACGTTGCATATGAAAATTTTCCCTTACCCGACTGATTCGATTTTCAACCGAGTGCCGTGCGGCGGCGGTGCTCTCCAGCGCTTCCCGGGCGTCTTCTTCGAGTGCGGTGCCAGCCTTCACCAGCTCGCGGAACAGCTTGGGTGGCTCCATGGCCTTTTCCAGCCGGCCCTGCGCATCTTCCACCGCCTTGCCGTAGGCGCCCACACCTGCGAGCCAGATATTCTTGGCAATTTCGCTGGCCTTGTCGGTGACCTTGCTTTTTTCGTCGCTCATACCGTCTGCCCTCCTGATTCCCCGAGTATATGGGAAGAGTCCGTATTGGGTCGCTTATTAAACCAGATTAGCAGACAAAAAAAAGGGCCACATAGTGGCCCCGAAAAATTCCCTGTTAGACAGGGATAAGTGGTCCTGGATGGGGTCCGCTTAGGCAGCGGATTTGAAGCTTACAGAATCCTTCAGTTCATCAAAGCGCGCCTTGGCTTTGTCCAGCTGCTTTTCCAGCTTTTTGCGGTCAGTCAGGCTGTCCAGCTCCAGCTTGGGCAGATCGATATCGTCGATGGCGCCCTTGGCGTCTTTCTCGACTTTTTTACCGCGCTTGACGAGTTCTTTGTACATTTTGTCAGCTTTCTTGCGACGCTCTTCCAGCTGGTCCTGAATGCTGTTGAACTGGTCCTGTGCCTGATCGTACGCCTTGCCGTAGAAGCCAAGGCTGGCCAGGAATGCGTTGCGGCCAGCTTCCTGGGCACGGGCAGTGAAATCCGGAGTAGACTTCTTGGTGGTGCGCTTGGCTGCTGTTTTGCGTGCTACAGGCTTACGCTTGGCGGCAGTGGGCTTACGCTTGGCTGCGGGCTGGCGCTTGGGCGCGGCTTTTTTGGTTGCTGTCTTTGCTTGTTCGGCCATGATTCAACTCCTTCATTGCGGTAAAGATGTGGGGTATCCCACGAATTCGGAGCTAGAATAGGGGAAAAAATTAGAATAAACATACTAGAAACCCCAGGAATTTTGCCGTTAATACATCCTATTTCGCTAGTGCTGCGTAAATAGTACCCAGAACTGCGCTGCGGCCCCGCTGCCATGGTTAGTGTCGAATGTGTTCTGGGGTACTATGATTAAGCTGGGTGCCACCTTGGCGATTTGAACTCCTCATACTTTATATAGAAGGGAAGGCAATGGCTCTTACCTGGGCTCGCAACGGATTCTGGGCACTGTTGGTCTTGATTGTTGGCGGCGGCCTGTCCTATGGGCTACTGGTGGGGAAACCCGGTCCGGAGCCTGAGCCGGCTCCCGCTTTCGTGCCCCCGATAGTTGATATCCAGGTGGCTGCGCCTGCCGCCCACGCCCTGTCGGTGGAAACCCAGGGAACAGTGCGTCCCCTGCGGGAAATTAAGCTGGTTAGCCAGGTCGGTGGCCGCGTTGAAGAAGTGTCGCCGCGGTTTGCCCAGGGTGGTTTTTTTGCCGTTGATGAACCCCTCGTCAAGGTTGAGGACATCGACTACCAATTCCTGATCGCACGGGCTGAATCCCAGGTGGCCGCTGCCAGGCAACGCCTGGCCGAAGAGCAGGGCAGGGCCCTGCAAGCCAAAAGAGAGTGGCGCGACCTGGGTAGTGCGCAGGGCAATGCACTGTTTTTGCGTGAGCCGCAGCTGGCGTCTGCGAAGGCAGCGTTGCGGGCCTCGGAAGCTGATCTTGCAGCGGCCAGGCTGGATTTGTCACGCACCTCGATAGCGGCGCCCTTTAATGGCAGGATTTCAGAGAAATTCGTTGATGTAGGACAGTATGTTGCGTTGGGAACAGTCATTGCCACTGTTTACGATACCGACGTAGCGCAGGTGCGACTGCCGCTGACAGACCAGCAGGTGGCCCTGCTGGATTTGCCCCTGATCTACAACAATGAACTGCCTGCCGAGCGCGAGGGTGTGCCGGTTTTGCTGCATGCCCGCTTTGCCAATCGTGAATGGCAGTGGCAGGGTAAAGTAGTGCGCACCGATGCCAGCATCGATGAAAGCAGCCGTGTGGTCTATGCCGTGGTGGAAGTGCAAAAACCTTTTGAGCGGCAGCCGGGCAGTGAGCGCCCGCCATTATCGCCCGGCCTGTTTGTCAGTGCGACCATCACCGGCCGCCAGTTGCAGCAGGTGGTAGAACTGCCGCGTTCAGCCCTGCGCAGCGATGGTTCGGTCATGGTGGTCGATACGGCGCAGTTGGCGCAACCGCAACCAGTGCATGTGCTGGACAGTAACGCAGATAATGTGTGGGTGCAGGGACTCAATGCCGGGGCGCGTGTCATTGTGCGCCAACCCACACTGGTGGTCGCCGGTATGCAAGTGACAGTCAGGGAAGCCGCGGCATTGGCCGCGGATGGTGGCTGATATGCCCGGTCCGATACGCTGGTTTGTGCACAACCCCATCGCCGCCAACCTGCTGATGATTTTTTTGATCATTGGTGGTGCTCTGGCCATCCCGACCCTGGATAAGCAGTACTTTCCAGACTTCGAGCTGAATATTGTAAGCGTCGCCATGCCCTACAGGGGAGCTGGTCCCAGTGAGGTGGAGCAGCAAATATGCAAGCGCATTGAGGAGGCGGTTCACGACCTGAACGGCGTCAAGGAGATCCGCTCCACGGCCCGCCAGGGTCTGGGTACGGTGCTGATCGAAGCGGAGTCCGGCTACGATGTGCAGCGCCTGACCGCCGAGGTAAAAACCCGGGTGGATGCCATTTCCACTTTTCCCGAGGATGCAGAACGGCCCATCATTACAGAGTTGGCGCACCGTCATCATATGGCTATGGTGAGTGTGGCCGGCAATATCGGTGAACGGGAACTCAAGGAACTGGGCGAGCGGTTGCGCGATGATCTGGCAGCGCAGCCCCATGTGTCGCTGGTGGAATTAACTGCCCCCAGGCCTTACGAGGTTGCGGTAGAAGTGTCCGAATACACCTTGCGCCGTTATGGCCTGACGTTCGCCGACGTGGTGGCGGCCATTCGTGGCTCCTCCCTGAATCTGCCGGCCGGTTCCATCAAGACCAGTGAAGGTGACATCCAGTTGCAAACGCGCGGCCAGGCCTATAACCGCGGTGATTTCGAGAGCATCCCATTAATCAGCAAGAGCGACGGCACGCAGTTGATGCTCGGGGATGTCGCCACGGTACTGGACGGTTTTGAGGACCGGGATGTACGCACGCGCTTCAATGGTATGCCCGCCCATAATCTGCACGTGTACGTCACCTCTCACCCGGACACCCTGGCTACCAGTGAATCGGTGGCGCATTGGGTAGAGGGCGCCCAGCAATCCCTGCCTCCCGGCGTGGTGCTGGAATTCTGGCGCGATGCAGCGGACCCCTTCCGCGAGCGGACCGATACGCTGATCAAGAATGGCATCGGTGGGCTGGTGCTGGTGTTCCTGGTGCTGATGGTATTCCTGCGGCCACTGTTGGCGCTGTGGGTCTGTGTAGGCATAGCGGTAGCCTTTATGGGCACCTTCCTGGTGTTGCCCTATACCGGCGTCACCTTGAATATGATTTCCCTGATGGCCTTCCTGCTGATTCTGGGCATCGTGGTGGACGATGCCATTATCGTGGGTGAGGCCGTCCACTCGCACCAGGCCCAGGGTGAGGCGGGTGCCAAGGGCGCTGTGAGCGGTACGCGGGCGGTGGTAAAGCCCGTTATGTACGCCGTTATTTCCACCATGATTTTTGTCGCGCCAATGGGGATCCTGCCTGGCGAGATGGCCAAGGCAGGCCTACCGATACCGATCGTAGTGATACTGGCGCTGACCTTTTCCCTTATTGAGTGCATGTTGATTCTGCCTGCGCACCTGGCTCACATGCGCCCGCTGCGTCCCAGTAAGCATGGATTTCTGCGCCGGTTGGAGGCATTCCGGCAGAAGTTCGCCCAGGGGATGCTGGATTTCGCCGGCGGGGTGTATCGCCCGTTTTTGCAACGCTGCCTGGGCGCCAATATGTTTGTGGCGGCAATCTTTCTGGTCGCGCTGTCGGTGAGCCTGGCGCTCTATGGTGGAGGCTGGGTGCGCTCCGGCTTTTTCCCGGCGGTCAATGCTGACTTCGCCGAGACGGAGATCATTCTCCAGGAGGGCGGACCCTATAAGGATACCCTGCGGGTGCTCGACCAGGTTGAGCAGGCAGCGATGAAACTGAAGGCCGAGTACAACCAGGATCCGCGTTTCCAGGGAGAGGGGCCCGCCATAGGCCATGTGTTTTCCTATGGCGCAGAGAACGAGATAAGAGCCTGGATGCAGGCCCCTTCTGCCGATGTCGACGTCAAGGAATTGACCGAACGCTGGCGGGAGGCAATTGGGGATGTGGGTGCTGTCGAAAATTTCTACATGAACTACACGCTCAATGATATCGGCAGCCCCATTACACTGGTGCTGGCCTCAACCTCGCTGGATGACCTGCGTGCCGTATCAGCTGAGTTGCGGGCCGTGCTGGAGGCCTATCCCGGTGTCTATAACGTCAATGACACACTGCAGGCGCCGCGGGAAGAAATTGAACTCGGATTGAAACCCGCGGCAGAAAACCTGTCCGTCACTCTGGCTGATCTTGCACGGCAGGTGCGACAGGCTTTTTACGGTGCCGAGGCCCAGCGCATACCCAGGACCAAGGAAGATGTTCGTGTCATGGTGCGCTACCCGGAACAGGAGCGCCTGTCGGTGGATAGTTTGAGCGAGATGCGAGTGCGCACACCGGTCGGTGACGAAGTCCCCTTCGATACTGTGGCACAGGTGAGCTATCAACCGGGCTACCTCACCATCGACAGGCTGGATCGCAAGCGCACCTTGAAAGTGACCGCTGAAGTGGCACGCGGTGTGGTCGATCCGCGGGCGGTGGTTGGCGATATAGTCGGCAAGCACATGCCGGAATTGCAGTCTCGCTTCCCGGGTTTAACGATGGACCTGGATGGGGAGCTGGAGGAGGAGAGCGAGTTCCTGACCGCGCTCATCAGCTACATGGCCCTGTCCATGCTGATTGTCTACGCCCTGATGGCGATACCTTTTCGCTCCTACTTCCAGCCCTTGTTGGTATTGACGGCGGTGCCCTTTGGCGTCATGGGAGCGATCTTCGGCCACGTCATTTTCGACTGGCAGGTCAGTATGTTCTCGCTGTTGGGTGTTATCGCCGCAGCGGGGGTAGTGGTCAACGATAATCTGGTTTTGATTGATCGTATTAACCAGTTGCGGGCGGCAGGTCACGGCCTGAGGGAGTCCCTGTTGCAGGGCGGTGAAGATCGCTTTCGTCCCATCATTCTTACTTCGCTGACGACCTTTGTGGGGCTGCTGCCGATTATGTTTGAATCGAGTATCCAGGCGCAGTTTATGATTCCTATGGTGATTTCATTGGCCTTTGGGGTGCTGTTTGCTACTGGGGTTACGCTGTTATTGGTGCCTTGTCTTTACTTGTTGGGAGAGCAGGTTTCTGCGCATGTGTTGGGTCGGCGGCAGTCTGTTTCTGATGCGATTGATAATATCTGAGGGGTGTTTGGTGGTTTTTCGGCCTGAGTGAGGACGTGGCCCCTGCGAGCGGCCGCAAGCTTGTTTCACTTTGCGGGCTGCTGCGCAACTCAACGATTTTTGCTGCGCAAAAATTCGGATTCGAACAGTGCTCGCAGAAGGCCCCCGCAAAGTGAAACAAGCTTAAGACGCGGCCTAAATGCTCGCAGGGGCCACGTCCTCACTCAAGCCTACCTTTGTGCCAACTCCCCGAGTGAGTCTTGTTTGTTCTTGCACGGTGTCAGGTCTGTCAGTGTTTGGGTTCGGCTGGGAACATTCAGGCCGCTGCTCAAGCTTCCCCGGAATTTCGGGGGCTTTCTGCGAGCACTGTCCGAGTCCCAAAAATTGCGCAGCAATTTTGGTCG
>CBDTVJ010000099.1:0-10425 GCA_965363655.1 uncultured Halieaceae bacterium
AGTCAGACCCCGGGTGCTCCACCAGGAGCCCTGTCTGCGAGGATATAATCTGTAGATCATCGCCGGTTCGGGTGCGAATAAAAATGTGCTCAAGGGCCTGCTCGGCAGAAATATTTTCAATAAAGATCGCGCGCTCCTTATCTTCTCCTTGTTCCTCACTCGAGGCAGGCGTACTCGTCAGATAGAATTGGCCCGGCTTTACACGGTCAATATCAGAGGATGCCTCAGCGACCGCAAGCATTTTGTAAGTCTGGGAAAATGCCCATGGTCGGACGTAAATGGACAAGCATGCAATGACCAGGGCAAGAGCAATAGCCAGGGCGGCCACCGGGCGAATCATACGCGATTCGCCTATACCGCTGGCTTGCATAGCAACAATTTCGGATTCGTTGTGCAGCTTCCCCAGCGCCAGCATCAGGCCAAAAAACAGGCCTACAGGCAGTAAGACCTCTAGCGCAATCAGTGTCTTCAACAGGGTGAGTAGCGCGACTTCACCGGTATTGAGCAAACCGGCATCCGCCTTATGCAAAAACCTGGAGAGCGAATATCCTATGAAAATAATCAATAGAACAGTCGACACCGAGAAAAATGGCATCACCACCTGCCGCACCAGATATCTGTCAATAATCAAGCCGGCAAGTTCCCCTTGTTGGCATTCGTCAGCGACGACTGATTGTATGCCACTTCCATGGTTTCGAGTACCGTCTAAATTATGTTCATTGACTTACCCCGCCTGCGGGGTATTCTCCAAAGGCCTGCAAATCGAACACCGAAGGGATACATGCTTACAGGGTCACCCATCATGGGGCGTTCAGCCTTTCTACTTCTAATGTTTCTAGTGGGCATGCAACCCGGATACGCCGACTCTCTTGGTTTTAACTCTGACGACACCATAACGATAACGGCGGAGCGGGGCTGGGAAGGCGACGAGGCTGATGTTATTCACTTCAGCGGGAAGTTTGAATTACATGCACCCGACTGGAGTATGGCGGGAGATACGGCTGTGGTATACGGAAAACTGGATAATCCAGACAGGGTGGTATTAGAAGGCAGTCCCGCAAGAATATCATTCCTGCGCAAGGATGATGACAACCCTGATGACGCTGACGCGCAGGAGAAAGTCGACGGTGCGGCAAATTTTGTCGAGTACTTTCGAGCCACTGACAAACTGATAATGCGGGGCGCTGCAAGCCTGGTTCGTAAAGATAGTAATCTTGCCAGTCAATTAATTGAATATGATGTTGATACGGACCGCTATTCTGCCAGTGGTGAAGGTGGCATCAATATCCAGTTCAACCCGGATGATGAATAGGAGCACGCGCTGACAGCGTTTGGCGGTGACGCCTGAATTGAACGAGTATTGCGTTTCAGCTCGGGGAAGGCGTGCAGACCTGGTCGGGAGACCCCTGAGGCACCTGGTTGATGGCCTCCAGAGCAGCTTCCAGCATTTGTGGATATGGCATAGTGGCATCGATCTCGAGAACCCGGGCGCCGTTGAACTTGAGGCGGTCCATGATCAATATTTTATCGCGCAACTCAGCCAGGTCATGGTCGGGTTTGCGGGCGTGTGCGACTTCGGCATTAATCTTCAGGCGGATGACCAGGGCCGGTTTGTGCTCTGCCATCCACTCATACAGCTTATGCTCCCGCGCCGCCAATTTGCGCACCAGCCAGTTGTTTGTGCGGTTGACTGTCAGACCGGGTCCGTCGTAATGAAAGCCAGGAATCTCCACCTGGGGATAGCGGTCGGTGATGACTTTCACATGGCGTCGTGACAGCCGAATCACCTGCAGCATTATTGACGCTCGCCACAGTGACAGCACATACATGATCAGTGCGGTACCGGTGCCGGGCAGTTTCTTCTCCATATCCAGAGCCCGGTTGGCCTTCTTATGGAGATGATTCTCCAGCCTGGCCCCGATAAAAGGCAGGTCTTTGATTTTGTCGCCCATCTCACCAGAAACCAGCCCGAGATAGCGGCGTTCGGTCAAACTCTTGCCATTGAGGCAGTTCTGCAAATCGCGTGTCAATGTTGTTTTACCAGTACCGTCACATCCCACTACGGCAAAAACACCGGCCAGCGGGACAGTCAGCGCGGTAACATGGTTAATCAATTCCGGCATAGCACACACATCTTAAAATCATAATATCAGTCTATCATGTTGTAGGCGCGCTAGCATGTCGCAGGCGCGCATGTTCAAAGCTGGCGGACAATCAAGCCTAGTGGGCCCTGATCGCAGTTCTGGCTGCGTCCAACGCAGTTTTCAGCACCTGTTCGTAGGGATCTCGGCCGTCCAAATCGAGGATCTTCGCACCATTAAAGCGCAGTTTGGGGATAATGGCTACCTTGTCCCGAAGTATGCACAGCTTGTGATCTGGCTTACGCTGGTGTGCGGTGTCAGCATCGATGTTGAGGCGGATAACCAGCGCCGGGACGTGGCTTGCCATCCACTGGTAGAGGCGTTGTTCCCGCGTCGCCAGCTTGCGTCCCAACCAACTTTCTGAATTTACCGCACCCAGACCCGGTCCATCGAAATGGAACCCGGGCACTTCGGCCTGCGGGTAGCGGTCGGTGATGACCACCACCCCGCGACGACTGAGCCTGAGCATGCGGCGAAACTTGTGAGCCCGCCAATGTGAAAGAATAAAGATTACTATCGTCGTCGCGGTATCCGGGGTGCTGGTCTTCTTGTCGTCAGCCCTATCTGCCTTGCTCACCAGGTAACGCCCGATTGGCGGCCCGATCAACGGCAGGTCTTTTATCCAGCGGGCAATATTGCCTGAAGACTGGCCGAGGTATAGCCATTGGACAGGCACCCCGGGATCCAGCTGAGCGAGCAGATCCTCGCTAAGGGTAGACTTGCCAGCACCGTCGCAACCAGTAACGGCAATAACGCAGGGCAGCAGCTCACTGGGGGGTGTCGGGGATGGACGCTTCAAGCCTGATATCCAACATGTTGTGCGGCTTGGCAGTTTACGACAAATATCGACGCATATATAGATATCGATAGACTGCCAGAATGGTAGTATCTGTATCGTCTAGCAGACTGATGGTCTGCTATACTACTCCGCTTTTTCCTACCACTTCAATTGGTTAGACGGCTTTTGGGAAGCATCACATGTTGTCACCTGATCAGGCGAAATAACTATGTACCATCAGCTAGAACTCGCGCGCGGTGGTGAGGCTTTATTCAAGGTACGTGGCAAATACCTCAACTATGTGGGTATCCTCAGCGTGGTGATCGCCTACTTTAGCTACGACAATATTTCCTGATGCCCGCCGCAAGCACTACATTACCGCCGCTCATTGCCATTATCGGTTGCGATGGTTCGGGTAAATCAACCGTCACCGAGGAGCTCCTGGTGTGGGCCAGAGATTTTGGCCCTGCGGCGCCCGCACACCTGGGCAAGCAGCAGGGCAACGCCGGACGCTGGTTCGCCGGCCTGCCGCTGGTTGGCAGTTGGTTTGAACGTTTCATCGGCCGCAAAACCGCCACCGTCCACAGTTCCCGGGGCAACAACAAGGCCCCTGATTTTTTGCCTGCGCTGGTGATGCATGCGTTCACCCTGCGACGTATTCGGCGGTTTCGTCGAATGATGAAGCTGCGGCAACAGGGTCTGATTATTATTGCGGATCGGTTTCCGCAACTGGACTTCCCCAGTGCTTTCGATGGCCCCGACATGTCGGTGGACGCCGAGGGAAGTCGTTTCGTACACTGGCTGGCACAACGAGAGCAGAGGGCTTTTGAGTGGATGACCAGTTATCGGCCCGACCTTGCGCTGCGCCTCAATGTTGACCTCGATACCGCGTGTGCGCGAAAGCCGGACCATCTTCGAGAAGCGCTCAAGCGAAAAATCGAGATCACACCCCGGTTGACCCTCAACGGTGCGAAAATAGTTGAGATCGACGCTGCGCAGCCCCTGGACAAGGTGCTGGCGGCCGCCAAACTGGCGGTGGAGAACACCCTCGCTGAGCATGGTTACCAACACACAGAGCCCCAGGAAAAGGGTTGAAACCGGGGCGCCCTGTAGCCCCTCACAATGTACTATAGTGCATAGCTATCGGTAATTTTTCCCCGCTTGCAGCAAAGGGTATGTTCATGAAAATATCTCAGTTAGTCATGCTGTTGCTGCTGGCAATGCTCGCCAATGCTCCCGCCCATGCGCTAAGCGATAATGACTGGGAAGACATCAGTGATGTTGGTGCCTATGGACTATTAGGCACGGCTCTCCTGCTACCGGCAGTGCGACACGACAGGGAGGGGGTTTACCAGGCGGCTTACAGCATCGGTTCTGCCCTCGGCATCACCCTTGTGGGTAAAGCATTAGTGGACGAGGAACGCCCCGACAACAGTGATAATGACAGCTTTCCTTCCGGGCACACCACCAACGCGTTCTCCTCGGCGACCACTCTCCACCGTCGCTATGGCTGGCGAACCGGTTTTCCCGCTTACGCGGTCGCCACACTAACCGGCGTGGCACGCGAGCGCGCCAGAAAACACCACTGGTACGATGTGCTCGCTGGCGCTGTCATCGGTAGTGCGACCGGGTGGTTTTTTACCGATGCCGTCAATGACCAGGTACAACTGGTGCCCTGGGTGGACAGCACGGGTGGTGGCGTGACCCTGTCGATGCGCTGGTAACAATGCCCATTCCTGTCAGCCAGGAATTACTCGATGTAGTAGACGCCGACGACCGGGTCGTTGATGTCAGGCCTCGCGGAGAAGTCCATCGCCTGGGCTTGATGCATCGTTCAGTACACATTCTCCTGTTCAATGGCAAAGGCGAGCTATTCATCCAGAAGCGTGCAATGAGCAAAGATAGCAATCCGGGGCTTTGGGATAGCTCAGCAGCGGGCCATTTGGACAGTGGTGAAGACTACCTTAGCTGTGCAATTCGTGAACTGGGTGAGGAGCTTGGGATTTACCAGACCTTGTCGCTCGAAACCTTGTGTCGTCTGCCGGCCAGGCACACTACCGCAATGGAGCACTGCACTGTCTATCGCTGCGTCTACGACGGCCCTCTGGTGTTGCAGCAGGAAGAGATTGATGAGGGCACCTGGATTTCCATTGATGAGATGGACAGGCGTGTCTCAGAACGGGATCCGACGATGACCGGGATACTACAATATATCTGGAACATTAATGGCTGCCGCTGAAATCCTGACCTGCCTCTAATGCATATTTGGCAGTGCAGCCCGAAGCTGATGCCGCTCTGGAGCACTGCCATGGATAATCCAGCAACGTGACTCATTCTGCTATTCAAGCGCCTGGATACCCTCTGGCAGGTGGTCACATATTGTTTGTACCAACGCATCGACGTTGTGCGTTAGTCGATAAGACTTACGCCAGAAAACGGCAATATTTCGGCCGATCCCTTGGTCAGCGAGCGGGGAGTAGTCAATGAGTTGCTTCATTACGGGATGTTTTCCGACTGCCAGTGCGGGTAGTAACGAATAGCGACCACCAGATGCAACCATGTGACGCAGCGTCTCCAGACCCGTCGCCTGGAGCCGCTCTGCGCCATTGCGGCGTTTAGCTGGGCAGACATCCAACGCCTGCCCACTCAAACAGTGTCCTTCGTGGAGCAAGATCATGTCATCGGCATGCAGCATCCGCGTGGGAACCGGACTTCCAGTGGTGATTGGATGCCCCCGGGGTGCCGCTAGATAAAACGGCTCAAAGAAGACATCCCGTGACCGGACGTCGTCTCGGCCAACAGGCTGCGCCGCCAAAACCATGTCCAGGCCCCCGCTTGCAAGTGTGCTCAGCAGTGCCTCCGTAAGGCCCTCCGCCAGATGCAGATCCAGGTCAGGAAATCGCTTCCTGAGAGGTCGGAGCAAATGGGGCATGAGATAGGGGCCGAGCGTAGAGATGACGCCCAGGCTCAGTGGCCCCACCAAGGGCGACTCATCCGCGTGTGCAACCTCGTCAATGGCATCTGCCGTATCAAGAATTGACCGCGCCAACGCGACTATCTCTTGACCTTTAGCCGTGACCAGCACTCGCCGTTTGTTGCGTTCAAATATGGTGCAACCCAAAACATCTTCCGCATGACGAATCCGTTCGCTCATGGCGGGTTGCGTGATGGCGCAGGCCTCCGCGGCACGGCTGAAGTTCAGATGCTCCGCAACCGCACACAGATAAACCAGGTCGCGTAGGCTTAGGTGACGAATGCTAATAGGCAATACCTATATTATAAATAATAAAATACGATTTCAGTTATATATACAGAAATCCTATAGTGACATCAACACGTTAGCCGAGACTTAGCGACACGAGCAAGTGTGGAACCGGGTATTGAGCCAGCGTGTTGTCAACTTAACACCTCAAGTAATCCAGGAGAAAAATCATGAGCGACAAGCAATTGACCACGTCGGCTGGTGCACCCATCGCCGATGACAACAACAGTATCAGTGCGGGCTCTCGTGGCCCGCTGACTTTCGACAATTACCAGCTGTTCGAGAAGTTGGCCCACTTCAATCGTGAACGAATCCCCGAACGGGTCGTTCATGCGCGTGGTACGGGAGCGTACGGGACCTTCACGCTCTCCAAATCGCTGTCTGGATACACCCGTGCATCGTTTTTACAAAATGTAGGGGAGCAGACTGAGGTGTTCCTTCGATTCTCCACCGTAGGCGGCGGCCAGGACTCCAGTGACTATGCGCGTGACCCTCGAGGCTTCGCGTTGAAGTTCTATACCCAGGAAGGCAACTACGACATCGTGGGCAACAACACGCCCGTGTTCTTCTTGAACGATCCAATGAAGTTCCCCGACTTCGTGCACTCACAGAAGAAGAACCCGCGCACCAATTTGCCGGATGCTGCCCGCATTTGGGAGTACTGGGCCAGCCACCCCCAGTCGCTGCACCAGATGACCATCTTGATGTCGGATCGTGGGATTCCTCGTTCGTGGCGGCACATGAATGGCTATGGTTCACACACCTTTTCATTCTACAACGCCGATGGGACCCGCTACTGGATGAAGTGGCACTTCAAGACGGACCAGGGCGTTCAGTGCGTCATGAACGACGAAGCGGCAAGCCTGCCCTCTCACGGTGCTCAGCAGGACCTCGTGGAGTCCATCGACGCCGGTAACTTTCCGAGCTGGACCGTGAAAGTGCAGATCATGACCGAGGATCAGGCAAAGTCATTTCCGCTGAATCCCTTTGACCTCACCAAGGTCTGGCCACACGACCTCGTCCCAATGGAGACCGTGGGCAAGCTTCAGCTGAACCGCAACGTGGACAACTACTTTGCAGAGACAGAGCAGGCTGCGTTCGCGCCCAGCAACTTCGTGCCAGGTATCGGACCATCACCCGATAAGATGCTCCAGGCGCGCCTGTTGGCCTACCAGGACGCCCACCGCTACCGGGTCGGGGTGAACCACAACGCGCTTCCCGTGAACGCGCCGAAGTGCCCGTTCCACACCTACCAGCGAGATGGTGCGATGGCTTCTGGCCAGGATGGAAGCCACAACTTCTATCCCAATGATCAGGAACACCTGCCGCGACCAGATGCTTCGGTAGCTCCACCGCCGCTGCAACTGGAAGACGCCTGGGTGCAACCCCATAGCCAGGATGAAGAGGATTACTTTAGCCAGGCGGGGGATCTGTACCGGCTCATGACAGACGATCAAAAGGATCGACTGGCTGAGACGATTGCAGGCGGGCTCGCCCAGGCTGAGCAAAGTGTCCAGGACCGGATTCTTGGATATCTAGTCAAGGCTGACCCTGGTTACGCAGCTCGGGTAGCAGGCCAAATCGCTTCAAAGGGCTAGAAGGCAGACAAACCAACCCCGCCAATGTGCGGGGTTGGTTTCTGATAGGCTGGTGGGCTACGGGTCGCGAAGTGCCTGTCGATGCATCCTTATGCAGTAAAGCCCCACTTACATCACACCATAGGCCAGCATTGCGTTGGCTACCTTGGTAAAACCGGCAATATTGGCTCCCTTAAAGTAGTCCACATGCCCGCCTTTTTGCACACCATGTTCAACACATTCGTCATGGATGTCTTTCATAGTCCTACAAAGGCGATCATTGACCTCCGCCTCGCTCCATTGCAGCCGCAGGCTATTCTGGCTCATCTCCATGCCGGAAACTGCAACACCCCCTGCGTTGGCCGCCTTTGAGGGTGCATGCAACAAACGCTTATCGGAACTGAACACCTTGATTGCCTCCGGGGTGGTTGGCATGTTGGCGCCCTCGCATATGGCCCTCACTTTATGCTTCATCAACTTTTTGGCATCGCTTTCGTCAATTTCATTCTGCGTGGCACTCGGGAACACGAGATCCGCTTTGAAGTCCCAGGGCTTCTTCCCCTTATGAAACTTGAAACCAAACTCCTTGGCAGCCTCCTGTATGCGTCCACGCCGACCATTTTTGAGTTCCTTGATCCACTCAATGTGCTCATGATGCATGCCATCCTTGGCATAAATAACACCGCTGGAATCAGAAAGGGTCAAGACTTTGGCCCCTTTTTCGATCAATTTCTGCGCGCAGTAAGTCGCCACATTACCCGACCCCGAAATAAGGCAGGTGCGCCCTTCAATGTGCTCATTGTGATGCGACAACATCTCCTCCATCATGTAGACCGTGCCGTATCCGGTGGCCTCGGTACGCACATGACTGCCCCCGAACTCCAGCGCCTTGCCAGTCAGTACGCCCTCAAAACGGTTCACCAGTCGTTTGTACTGTCCGAACAGGTATCCCACCTCGCGCGCACCCACACCGATATCCCCTGCCGGCACATCGGTATCGGGACCTATATGACGCTGCAGTTCGGTCATAAAGGACTGGCAGAAACGCATGACCTCGCGATCAGAGCGACCCTTGGGGTCGAAGTTGGCGCCACCCTTGCCGCCACCCATGGGTAACCCGGTGAGCGAGTTCTTGAAAACCTGTTCAAATGCCAGGAACTTGAGCACACCCTGATTCACCGAAGGGTGAAAGCGAATACCCCCCTTGTACGGACCAATGGCGTTATTCTGCTGCACGCGAAAACCACGATTCACACGAAGTTCCCCGCCATCATCTTCCCACACGACACGGAAGCTAACGACGCGGTCTGGCTCAGTCATTCTCTCGAGTATGCGCAAATCCTTGTATTCGTGCTTATCAGCGATGTAGGGGATTATGTCCATGGCCACTTCATGCACTGCCTGATGAAACTCCGGTTCACCAGGGTTACGTGCCACTACACCTTCCATGAATTTCGACAGGTCTTCCGCTTTGTCTATAGCCATTTCCAAGCTCTCATCATTACTTATAATTGGGCGAAGTTGCTTTGTGACTATAGCTTAAAACGGTATCGATAAGTTAATTGCCAGGACGAGATGAAACTGCCCGCAATATTTCAGCAACCAGATACGCCAATAGGACAAATGTGTATTGATGTATTTGGCAAGGGCTGGGGGTCGTTCAAAATAGCCCACATGTCTACTGGCGATAAAATTGGCGTTGAAATGTTCGAGTTCAACAACAACGAAAGTCCAAAGGACTTCGAATATTGGAAGACCAGTACTTTTCATTTCTGCGTCCAGGACCCTGATGTAGAGGGTCTCGTAGAAAAAATCGTAGCGCATGGAGGCAAACAAAGAATGCCAATTCGCGAATACTACCCAGGAGAGAAACCCTACCGTATGGTCTATGTAGAAGACCCTTTTGGCCTAATATTTGAAGTCTATTCACATAGCTATGAACTGACGTACTCCCAGGGCGCATATTGAAAGTTAACAAGACTAGCAAGCCGACGCATTCGTGCGCGGCTTCTTATTGACACTCCCGTCCCGGTCAGCCAGATGGCCGATATAACTTTATCAGCACCGGCGCTACCGCTAACTGCAGGCCGCCGTATAGCAATAATGTGAACAACACGCTGTCACCCAAGTAACCTGTCGCACCAGCTGAGGCCGGGAATAGAGAGGCTTTCAGCAGCACGCCCAGATTGATGTTACGCACAATAACCTCAAATTCTATTGCCGTGGAATCAGCCCTCGACAGGCCAAACATGCGCGGGGCCAGCCAACCTATCGACATTAGCAACAAAGCAAAAAATACTACGAGCATGACATTGCCCATGCCGAACACTTCCAGGTTAAGACGCTCCGCGGCAATTGAACCGATCACGATCAAGACAATTCCCAGCAGTGAAGCGCGTATAAACCACTTCGATACTGCCAAAGCCGTCCGCGGGTACAGGTACAGGTACAGCATTCCAAGGCCCAGCGGCAACAACAGCGTGAAGGCAATTTCGGTGACAATTTGGCCCGTGGGCATACTGAAATCGGCGGGCAGGCTGTCACTGATCAACACCGTCAGGATCAAGGGAGTGGTAAGCAGACAGGCGAGAGTGGTCAAACCGGTAATGCTAATAGATAACGCGCTATTGCCGCGCGCAAAGAAAGTAAAAATATTGGAGGTCGTGC